>CALCIC010000527.1 GCA_937907405.1 uncultured Isosphaeraceae bacterium
TACTGCGCGATGAGCTCCGCAGGTGAGCCCTCGGCGACGATCAAGCCGGCGTCCGCGTCCGACCCTTACGCCTACTGGTCGGACTATTACGGCAAGCACGACGAGACCGCCGACCAGCTCCACGAGACGATCCGCATCCTGAATCGCAGCAACAAGCCGCGCGACGTCCACGCGGCGGTGCTCGGCTACCTCCAGCACCGTCGCAAGAACGTGGAGCCCTGGATGTACGAGGCGCTCGCCCTGGCCATCGAGATGAACGGCGGCCGGCCCGAGGACGTCAAGACCGCGCTCAACTACGCCGCCGACCTCGCCCAGCGGACCCACAACCCCAACCACCTGATCAGCGCGGCCGACAAGCTGATGCTCAAGGGCTACTACGACCGCGTCGGCGCCCTGATCGACGAGGCCGCGACCAAGATCCCCCACCGGGCCGAGCCGTTGCTCATGTCCGTCAACCTGGCGCAGGCGACGAAGGACCCCAAGCGGATGGCCGACGCGATCGGCAAGCTGCTCTCGGTCGGCTGGCCGGGCCAGGACGAATACTACCGTCGCGAGTCGCGCAAGCAGGCCGAAAAGCTGGCCAAGACCCTGACCGAGGAAGGCCGCGCCGATGAGGGCAAGACGCTGCTCGACAGCCTCCCCGACGCCGAGGCCCGCGACCTGTACGTCCGCCTGAGCTGGGACGGCAACGCCGACTACGACCTCGTGGTCCACGAACCGCTCGACGCCACCGTCACTTATATGATGCCCCGTTCCGTCTTCGGCGGCTCGCTGATCCAGAACGGTTACGGCAGTCGTCCCGAGGAGGTCTACGTCTGCCCCAGAGGGTTCGACGGCGACTACACGATCCGGATCAACATGATCTACAACGACCCCAAGAAGCCGACCACACGGCTCAACCTGGAAACCATCGTCCACGAGGGAACCCCCGAGGAGCGCCGGGAGAGCGTCAGTCTGATCCCCGACGACCCCCAGGCCAAGCCCGTCGTCGTCGCGCTGAAAGGTGGACGCCGTGTGACGGTCCTCCCCTTCGTCAGCCCCATGGCCGTCCGCCAGTCGGTCGAGGAGGCCATCGAAAAGAAGAAGGAAGCCGAGAAAGCCAAGCCGGCCAAGGCTCCGAAAGCAACCGAGCCGAAGCCGCGCCCCATATCGGTGAAGTGAGCCCAGGCGGGAGGAATTGCGAATACAAGCCCGAAGCGCCAGCGAGCGCATGACTTTCGACAACGTCGGACGAGAAGGTGGAGTGCGGGAGTTCGCTCCCGCATGGATCGCGAATTCGCGCGGCGGCAAGCCGCCGCGCTCCACACTCCTGGCCCTCCCCTTGGATTCAGCGCCGAATGCCATCGTCCGAGGAACAGGCTCGCATAAGGAGGGAGCGACACGAGGTTGATGCTTGGACGTGGAATCGGATTTGACGACGTTGGGAGGGGCCGTCCTCGCTCCATCGTAGTCGACCGATTTGAACTTCATCCGCGAGCGAATCACGTTGCGAAAACACGCTACTCCTCGATATGCTTGACAGTTAGGTCATGGCCCGCCGCGCAATCGCGCGGTCGTGGCGGATCGCGACGGCGAGGGCGGTTTTCGAGCAGGAGCGATCGCATGAGGCGCATCGGAATCAATCGATCGAGGACGATTCGCCGCCTGGCGGTTGCGGCGATCTTGATTTTGCCAGGCGTCGCCGCGCATGCGCAGGGCGAGGCCGAGGGGCTCTCGGCGCGGATTCGCAAAGCGACGGCGCGGGTCGGACCGGCTGTCGTCTCGATCCGGCCGCTGGGCGTCGTCCCACAGGTCGGCGTCGCCCCGCCGATCGTGATTGCGCCGTTCGTCCGGATCGGAGGAGGACCGATCCCGACCGGGCGGGTTGAACGCATGCCGGCTGGCTCGGGCGTGATCCTCGACGCCAGGCGAGGGCTCGTCGCCACGAGCGGCAATGTGCTTCGCGGGTCGCGGCAGGCGGAAGTCGTCTTGCCCGACGGCTCGATCCGGCCCGCGTTGCGGATCAACCCGGTCGACCCCGACACCGACCTCGTCCTGATCGAGTTCGATCCCAACGGCCTCGAACTGGTCCAGGCCGAGTGGGCCGAATCGCGCGCGCTTCAACTCGGCGATCGGGTAGTCGCCGTGGGCCGCTCGGAGAAGGGCAAGATGCTGGCGTCGACCGGGATCGTCAGCGCCTCGATCGACCCGTCGGAAGCCGGAACGGAACTCGAACCGATTCAGACCGACGCCCTGGTCACCGCCGAGACGGCCGGCGGCCCGCTGGTGAACCTCGAAGGCCAGGTGGTCGGGATCAGCCAGGCGCGCGGCGACTTCGTCGTCGGCGGCGACTCGCGCGACGGATTCCGGCTCGCGATTCCCGAAACCCTGGTGCGGCGGATCGCCGGCGGGTTCCTCGGCGACAGCCGTTCTCAGCACGGCTATCTCGGAGTGACGCTGGAACCGGGGCGAAGGTTGAAGGGGGTCGTCGTGGCGAGCGTCTCGGCCGACAGCCCGGCCGAGGAGGCCGGCCTCGCGCCGGGAGATCGAATCCTCTCGATCGACGGCCGGGTAGTCCGCGAGGCGCAGGCGCTTTCAAGGGCCGTCGAGATGGCGGCGATCGGCCAGGAGATGACGCTGGTGGTCGAGCGCAACGGCAAGAAGTTCGAGGCCAGGTTCCACCCGAGGCCCCGGCCGGACGCCCTGGGACCGTCGACCCATCTCCCTCCCCTTCGCTCGGCCGATCCCCGGGAGGAGGCCGCCCCGGAGGCGATCCCCGCCCCCCCGGAGCCCGATCAACCGAAGTCGAACCTGCCCCCGGCGCTTCCCGAGGGGGATCTGAAACCCCTCTGAACCGATCTGATCTGATCTGATCGTCCCAACGCCTCAGCATCAAGGAATGAGCACCCAGCCGCACGACACGCGAAAGGATGGAACCATGACGCGTCGGATTCTGACGGTCGACGATCAGAAACTAGCTCGCGACCACCTTCAGCAGATCCTAGAGGCCGAGGGCTACGAGGTCGAGTCCGCCCCCGACGGCGACGCGGCCCTGCGGATGCTTCGGGAGAAGACGTTTCAACTGGTGGTCACCGACCTGCGGATGCCCGATATGAGCGGGCTCGAACTGCTGTCGACGTTGCGCGCCGAGCGAATCCCGGTCGGGGTGATCGTGTTGACGGCCTACGGCGACGCGTCGGAGGCGCTGCGGACGATGAAGGCGGGCGCCGACGACTTCTTGACCAAGCCCTGCGAGCCCAGCCACCTGTGCCTGGTCGTGAAGCGGACGATCGAGCGGCGGCGGCTGTTCGACGAGCTGTCCCAGCTCCGCGACCAGCTCCGGGGCAGCTACAGCTTCCACACGATCGTCTCGCAGAGCGCCAAGATGCGGAAGGTCTTCGACCTGATCCAGCACGTCGGCCCGCTCGACTCCACGGTCCTGATCCACGGCGAGACCGGGACGGGAAAGGAGCTGGTGGCCCAGGCGCTGCATGCGGTGAACACGCGGCGGAAAGGCTTGTTCGTGGCGCTCAACTGCGCGGTGCTCAACGACGCGCTGCTTGAGACGGAGCTGTTCGGTCATGAGCGCGGGGCGTTCACGGGGGCCGAGGCTCGCAAGATCGGCCGGTTCGAGAAGGCCTCGGGGGGCACGCTCTTGCTCGACGAGATCGGCGACGTCTCCCCCGCCATGCAGGTGAAGCTGCTCCGCGTCCTCCAGACCGGGACGATCGAGCGCGTGGGCGGGACCGACCCGATCAAGGTCGACGTCCGGATTATCGCGGCGACGCACAAGCGACTGGAGGACGAGGTCAAGGCGGGACGGTTCCGGGCCGACCTGTACTACCGGCTCAAGGTGATTTCCATCGACCTGCCTCCGCTTCGCGACCGCAAGGAGGACGTGCCGCTGCTGGCCATGCACTTCGTGGAGAAGCACGTTTCGGCCGCCGCCGTGCCGGTCGCCGAGATTGATTCCGCCGCGATGCAGGCGCTGGTTCAATACCAGTGGCCGGGCAACGTCCGCGAGCTTGAGAACGCCGTGAAGTCGGCCGTCGCGCTCGCGGAAGGCGCCGTCATCCACCGCAACGACCTTCCCGAGATCGTCGCGCCGCGCACGATCAGCCGGCAGGTCGGGTCGAACCTGATCGACATCGAAGCCCGACTGCCCGACCTGACCGACGAGCTGATCGGCCAGGTGGAACGCGAATACCTGGAGCGCGTGCTCGCCGAGTACAACGGCAACGTCGCCCGATGCGCCCGCCACAGCGGGCTCTCGCGACGGAGCGTCTCCCAGAAACTCCAGAAGTACGGCCTCGAGCGCGCGTCCTTCAAGAAGCGGCGCGAGGAGTGATCGAACGAACGCGATCAGGGTAGCGGCACATCCTTGAATGTGAATTCCAGAGGGACGGTGGTCACGCGGCTGGGCGTCTCGTAGACGAACCGATAATCGGCCGGCTTGCCGGGGGCGTCGACGAACAGATACTCGAAGCCGATCCGGCCGCCGTCGCTGCCGGTGTTCGAGAAGCCGCCGTTGTGCTCGAACCGCGAGCCGTCGGCCCGTTCGAGCCAGAGCCGGTTGTTGAACAGCCCCTGGCGGTAACTCTCGAACGCCGGGCCTCCCCCGGGGTAGCCGAGAACGACGCCGACCTTCCAGACCTGCTCGTCCACCTCGGTTCCCTGAAGGGTGACGCTCACGTCCCCTTGCTTGAGGACGACGTCCTGCTGAATCAGGCTCGGGAACCGGAAGGTCTTGATTCCGGCCGGCAGCGTCAGCTCGGCCTTAACGCTCAACTCGGAGAGCTTCGCGGCCGAACGCTCGGGAGCGTCGAGATTGACGTTGATCTCCGCCGTCGGGTTCTCGGGCCGAAGGACGACGTCGGTCCCCTCCATCATGACCTGCGGCTTCACCTCGCGCCCCTGGTCGTCCTTGACCACCAGCTTGTCGGCCTTGAGCGAGAGCATCATGGGACGCAGCCGAGGCTCCCACGAGACCTCGAAGGCGACGTTCGCCATCGCGGTCCCGGCCTGAAAGTCACGCCGTTCCGTGATATCCCTCAGCCCGACCCGGAACGCCCCCACATACTGGACGAGCATCTTCTCCGGCGGCTTGCCCACCGTGATCCCCACCGAGCCGTCTCCCGTGAACCCCGAGATCAACACCTCGGCCTTCCT
>CALCIC010000528.1 GCA_937907405.1 uncultured Isosphaeraceae bacterium
CGGCCAGGGGGGCGCCGGTCTCGACGGCGACGCCTTCAAGGTCAAGCTCTGCCAGATCTGCGAGGCCGCCGGCGCCGACTGGGTCAAGACCTCCACCGGCTACGGCTTCGTCAAGCAGCCCGACGGCTCGTACAACTACAAGGGGGCGACCGAAGCCGACCTGACGCTCATGCGAGCGAATTGCTCGGAGAAGGTGCAGATCAAGGCGGCCGGCGGGGTCCGCGATCTCGACGGCCTGATCCGGGTCCGTGATCTCGGCGGCACCCGCTGCGGCGCGACCGCGACGGCCGCGATGCTCGACGAATACCGCCGCCGAGAGGCCGCCGAAAGGGCGGGGGGGGCTGTCGCGCCGGAGGCCGGCGGGATCGGCTCGGGGGGTTACTGACGCCGTTCAGTCAACTTTCAGAGGGCGGATCTCGACGTTGCGGAACCACATCTCGGCAGCCTCGATCTCCAGCGCGATCCGGCCTCGACTCAATGGGACGGCCTCGGCGTCGGGCCTGGCCGGATCAACGAATCGGACGTTGGTCCCCTTGTTGACGACCTTGCCGTTGAGGATATGGACGATCTCGGTCCCTCGGGCGAGGATCTCGACGGTGTTCCAGCCGTCTTTCTCGACTGAGCCGGCGACGTGCGCCTGGTAGGCGATCCCCTTGCCCCCGAGGACTCGGGCCTGGCCGCCGTCCTTCGGGTCCTGATAGGCGGGATACTTCGGCATGACCAGGGAGGCGGTTCTGGGGTCGATGGAGGTGTCGAGTTCCATGCCGAAGAGGGTGATCAGGTCGCCGACGTTGGTCTGCTCGATCTGATACTGGAGCCCGCGCGGCCAGACGGCGTCGGGGCCGGTGAGGTGGTAGTACACGCCGGCGTCGCGCTGGAGCTTGTAGCGGGGCTCGAACTTCTTCTCGCCCCAGCGGTACTGGAGCCGGAGATGGAAATCGCCGTACTCCTTCTCGGTGGCGATGTAGCCCATCACCACCTGGCTCCGGTCCTCGGCGTTCTTGTAGAGGTGGATCGCTCCGCCCTCGATGGTGACGATCCCGTCGGGGTCGGCGTTCTTGCCGTGCTTCTGGAGGAACGTGTAGAAGCCCGTCAGGTCCTTGCCGTTGAAGAGCGGCGTCCAGCCCGAGTCGGCTTCGGCGTCCGCAGGCTTGGCGTCCTGAGCCGCCGTCGCGAGGACCGCCGCGAGAGTCAAAGTCAGAGTCATCATGGCGGAAGTCGCCTTTCTTTTGGAACTGGAGTCCGGCTTCGCGAGGATTCGCGATTCGTCGGACGCCGTATTAACCGGGCCGTAGCGCGTGGTCAACCGACGGGACCGGCTTGCGTCGGAGAATCCGTAATGGATGGTCGTTCCTTCGATTGAGACGAGGATGCTATTCTGATCTGATCAGGTCCTCGACGTCGCGGCGCAAGGCCGGATTTCCTCGTCAACCACGGGAGTGCATCCATGTCGTTCTCGCCGATGAAACTGGAGACGGCCGAGTACGAGTTCCTGGTCAGCCCGCTGAGCACCGAGACCAAATCGTTTACGAGCGAGCCGCACAGCGCCTCGGTGCGCGTCGACCTCGGCGCGTTGTCGCATCCGGGGCTGGTTCGGATTCGGAACGAAGACCACTACATGGTC
Source organism: uncultured Isosphaeraceae bacterium (assembly GCA_937907405.1). Classification (GTDB taxonomy): domain Bacteria; phylum Planctomycetota; class Planctomycetia; order Isosphaerales; family Isosphaeraceae; genus Paludisphaera. Next base: position 1,625 of record CALCIC010000528.1, read on the forward strand.
GCCAAGATCTCGCGCACCCTCGAAGTCTTGCTCGACAACCTCCCCGAGGGCGAGTTGCCGCAGGGCCTGGAGGAGGACGGCTATTCCATGGTCGTCGCCGACGGCATGGGCGGAATGAACGCCGGCGACGTGGCCAGCATGCTGGCGATCAGCACCGGGTTGAAGCTCGCCGACAAATCGGTCAAGTGGGGCCTCAAGATCAACGAGAGGGAAGCGCGCGAGCTACTGGAACGCATGAGCATCTACTTCCAGGAGATCGACCGCCGGCTCACCCGCAAGAGCGAGGCCGATCGCCGTCTCTTCGGCATGGGCACGACGATGACCCTGGCGTACAGCGTCGGCGTCCACTTGTTCCTGATCCACGTCGGCGATTCGCGAGCCTACCTCTACCGGGGGGGCGCCTTGACCCAGCTCACGCGCGACCACACGGTCGCCCAGGCGCTGGCCGACGCGGGGCAGATCAAGGAGGAGGACGTCCGCAAGCACTCGCGGCGGAATACGCTGACCAACTACCTCGGCGGGCACGAGGGCAAGGTCAAGGCCGACGTCCGCTGGCTCCGGATCGAGGACGGAGACACGCTCCTGCTGTGCAGCGACGGCCTCACCGACATGGTCGACGACGCGGCCGTCGCCGATCGGCTAAGCCGGGGAGAGCCGTCGCAACAGGCCGCCCGGGGCCTGCTCGACATGGCCCTCGAACGCGGCGGCCGGGACAACATCACGATCGTCGTCGCCGGCTACACGATCCCCGAGCCCCAGGCCCCAACCAGGGCCGGCGCGGTGCGGAAACCGAAAGACGACTCGCCGGACGCGACCGAAGATCTGCCGACCATCCCGGGGCCGACCGTTCTTGAATGAGCGTCCCCCCGCCTCGATCACTGGTTCGACACACCACGCATTCTAAGGCGTGAAACACCAGTCCGACGCGAATCGAAGGGGAATCACTCCCTCACTTGCGCGTCGGGCTGTTATGGGATCGAGGCGTCGTGGCGGGGGGCTCAATCGGCCGGGGCGATGCGGGTGACGCCGAACTTGTGCTTCAACTCGTCGATCAGGGCGACGAAGTCGGCAGGCAGAGGGGCGTCGACGCGGATCGGCTGACCGGCGAGCGGGTGAACGAAGCCGAGCGCCTCGGCGTGGAGCGCCTGACGGGGGAATTTGATGGGGAACGGCGCGCGGCCGCGGCGGCCGTAGACGGCGTCGCCCACGACTGGGTGGCCGACGGCCGCAAGATGGATGCGGATCTGGTGGGTGCGGCCGGTTTCGAGCCGGAGGGCCACCAGGCTGGCGACCCGGCCGTAGCTTTCGACGACCTGGAAATGGGTCGTCGCGGGCGTTCCTTCCCCCGGCTCTCGGGCGACGCCCCGGCGACCGTCGCCCGCATCGCCGATCAGCGCCAGGTCGATCCGGCCGGAGGGGGTCAGGAACACTCCCTCGACGACCGCCAGATAGCTGCGCTCGATGGTGTGAGTCCGGAACAGGTTCTGAAACGGTCGCAAGGCGCGGGGGGAGACCACCACCAGGATCACGCCGGAGGTCTGCTGGTCGATCCGGTGGACGACGCCGACGTAGGGGCGAGCCACGCCTCGCTTGCGCGTCAGATACTTCCCGGCGCGTTCCAGCAGCGTGTCGCGCTCGCGGGCCTGCGTGGGCTGGGTGAGCAGGCCGGTGGGCTTGTCTACGATCATCACGTCGCGATCCTCGTACAGGACCCGAAGGTTGCGCTCGGCGACTTCCGGACGAGGACGATTGGGGTTGTAGGCCAGTTCCTCCCCCTCCTCGATCTCAAGGGCGGGATCGAGCCGACGTTCGCCGGCGACGTCGATCTGGCCGCGGACGATCGCCTCGCGCGCCCCGCGTCGAGACAGCTTGAATTGCTCGGCGACGCGCTTGTCGAGCCGTTGCTTCATCGTGGACATGCGGTTCCAAGGAGAATGAGGCGGGTGTTGCGCCTGATTTTGAAGAAAGCTCCAGTATACCCGGGAGGCGGTCGCGGCGCGAATCAGGAGGACGGTCCGATCATTTCGTCGAATCGGACGGAATCATTGGGCTTGACCGGTCCATCCGGCCGATTCCTTAACCGAGCAAGAAGCCCGACGACCGTAACGCGGGTGGGCGGGCGTGGATTTCGAGAGCGGTCTCGCTCGCAAAGCCCAGCGTTTCGCATCCGGTCGTCGGGCTTTAAGGATATGACTCCCCTCGGTGGAACGTCTCCCTTCGGATCAAGGGAAGCACGCCGCCGAAGACGCCAAGGAGGGTGGAAGCAATGAGGTTGCCCGGCATGGGTTCGCCACGGGAGGCCACACGCCGTCGGGTGGCGCTCTGGACGGCGCTGGCGATGGGGGTGGTTCTGCCCTCGGTCGGTTGCCAGGTGGAATACGCCGGCATGACGTTGCCTTCGGGCAAGTACATGCACGATGATGTCCAATATTTCCCGAGCGGTCCGGAATTCCCCTGGGCGAACACCCAGGCGGCCACCCAGCGCGCTCGGATGCGGTCGATGGGGATCGACGTCCCTGGAGACACGCCGATCCGTACTCAGACGCCGGCGCCGGGGACCGCCCCGGGCGTCCAGCGACAGTTCGGCCTGCCGACGGATGTGAACGCCGGGCCTCTGGGCGCCGTCCCCAACGAAGCGGAGCCGGGCCCTGGCCCTGGCAACGTGCCGCCCCCGCCGGCCCCCGGCAACGTGCCGGCCCCCGACCTCGACAATCCTTGACGCGGACCTGATTCCGCCGCCGGCCTCAAGGCCGAACCCAACGAGAGGGCGAGCCTCTCGTCGATCCGGGCCCAGCCCGACGATCGGCGAGTCGTTCGTCCTCTCGGCGTTGGGCCACGCCTCGCGACGGCCGGTTGACGCGTGGCCGCCCGTCCCCTTACAGTTGATCGGACTAGAGACTCAATCGCCGACAAGGACGATTACCACCAATGTTTACACCCACGGCCGCACGCATCGTCCTGTTCATCTACGCCCTTCTGCTGGCCGGCGGCGGCACGTTCGGCTACCTCAAGGCGGGCAGTCGCAATTCGTTGATCGCCGGAGTCGGCAGCGCCGTGCTCACGCTGGCGGCGCTGGCCGACACGTTCTGGCGGCCGTTCGGAGGGTTCGCCCTCGCCGCCGCCCTCGCATTCTTCCTCTCGATGTTTTTCAACTACCGATACGTCACCACGAAGCGCAAGTTCATGCCCTCCGGACTCCTCGCCTTTGTCAGCCTCGCCGTGGTCTGCATGATGATCATCAGCAGCCTCTGAACGGACGACCGGCGGTCCGCCGGGGTTCGAGACCACGCGGCCCGCGGCGCGGGCTTCGAAGGCGCCCCCAAAGCGTAATCGCCGCTTGACTTTACGAGGTCGACGTCGGCCGTCTCGGCCCTTCCGCATCGGTTCTCCGACCGCCGCCTCGGGTTTGTACTCCGAACTTCGCGACACCGCGCGCGGCGGGCGGTGTTTCATACTCATCGAACGTCCCCAATCGCCGACGATCGGCGGGCTAAACTTTCAATGGGGGATCGTCTCGGCCGGT
>CALCIC010000529.1 GCA_937907405.1 uncultured Isosphaeraceae bacterium
GGCGACGCCGGTGAGAACGCCGGGGGCGTCGCAAGGAGGTCCATTCGCAACTGGGGCGGGTCAGACCGCCGGGATCAGTCGTCCCTCGGCGCGACGCCGTCAATGGATGGCGACGGCCCGGGCGTCGAGGGAGGCCCGAGGGGCGGGCGACGCGACGAGGAGCGGCCAGCGGACGCGGGCCTCGACGTGCGGGGCGCGGGTCCAGGAGAGTCGTCCTCGATGCTCGGCGACAACTCGCGCCAGCAACGGCAGCGACAACGAGCCGGTCACCGGGGAGGACGGCCTCCGAAGCTCCGGGGCGTCGGGCGCGGCGACCTCTGGAGCGCGCTCGCGCCAGACGAGTTCGATGCAACCGCCGTCGGTGGACCAGACCAGGGACGCCCCCCCGCCGCGCGGCATCGATTCGGCGCGCCAGGCCACGAATCCGTCGATGGCCGAAACCAGCCGCATCACATCGAGTTCGACAGCCGCCTCGCGGTCGGGCGGTTCCAACTTCAAGGTGTTCCCCGCCTGCTCGAACCAGTCGCGCCAAACGGGGGAACGCTCGACCGCCAGCGAGCCGAACGGCACCTTCATGAGGCTGAGCGGCATGTCGCGGTAGATGGTCGAAAGCCGTTCGAATAGCTGCTCGACCGAGCGATACGTCTGATCAAGCTCTCCCCAACGCTCGGACAGCGGGCCGGGAGACGAACGCCTCGCCAGATACAGGCCCATCTTCATGCCGTTGAGCAGGTTGCGGCAGCGATGGTTGAAGTCGCTCAACGCGTGTCGAAGCGGACCGATCTGGCCGTCGTCGACAAACCGCAACAAGGAGTTGCTGAGTCCATCCTCCGCCGATCCATCAAGCGGCTGTGGGCGCATCAAGTTCCACCTGCTTCTAAAGTTACGGCTGAATCGACGGTGTCTCGCTCATGCGGACCTCGGTCGACGAACGGCGCGACGAATGCCGATCATGCTTGGCGCGTGATCGGCTCGGGGTACCATGGTGAGTCGTTTTTCAGGGAGACGTCGAGGTCCAAGGCAAATTGGGCGCCACGGAGCGAATCGCTTCAAAACGTCCTCGGCCGTCGACTCTAGTCGGCGATCCAACAACGAATTGAGGACGGCCGACGACCCATCCTCGCAGGTCGTCGCCCGTCCTCAAATGGGAAATCAGGATTCTCGAAACCGAGTCGGGGCTCTCAAAATGGGAAGTCCGCTGCCGCTCCTGGGGCTTCTGGACTACGGCTCCCCCTGCTTGCTCAGCCGCCTCGGATCATCGAGCTGACGCGGTCGAACTCTTCCTGGTTGTTGTAGTCGATGATGATCTGCCCCTTCTCGGCGGTCCGAGAGCGGATCATCACGGCAGTCCCGAACCGCTGGTGGAGCTGTTGCTCCAGTTCCAGGATGTGGGGCGCCCGGACCGCGTCGGCGTGCGCGGGGTCTTTGCGAACCCGAGTCCGCGAGGGGGTCGGGACGCCGGTGGCGACCAGGGCCTCGGTCTGGCGGACCGAAAGTCGTTCGGAGATCACCCGCCGACAGCCAGTGATCCGGGTCTCGGCGTCGGGGAGGCCGAGCAGGGCCCGGGCGTGCCCCTGGGTGATCTCGGCGTCGCGGACGGCGTTCAGGACCTCCTCGGGCAATTCGAGCAGCCGGATCAGGTTCGAGAGCGTCGAGCGGTCGAGCCCCAGCCGGCCGGCGAGTTCCTCCTGGGTGCCGCCGTACTTGGAGAGGTACTCGCGGAACGCGGTCGCCTTGTCGACGGCGTTGAGGTCCTCTCGTTGGAGGTTCTCGACCATCGCCAGCTCGAAGACGCGTTGATCGTCCAGCTCCATGACCCGGGCCGGGATCTCGTGGAGTTGGGCCTCGATGCTGGCGCGGAGCCGGCGCTCGCCGGCGATGAGCTGGTATCGGTCGCCCACCAGGCGCACCAGGATCGGCTGAAGCATTCCGTGCTGGCGGATCGAGTCGGCCAGCGACGCGATCTCGGCGGCGGGGAAGTGCCGGCGCGGTTGATACGGGTTGGGGTCGATCTGATCGACGGCCGCGTGGATCAGCTCCGATTCTTCGAGCGAACTCGGCTCGAAGCCCCCTTCATCGTGTCCCAGAAGCGCTTCCAACCCACGTCCCAAGCGTCGTTTATTCACGGTCGATGACCTCCATGACAAGTTCCGTGTAGGCCCGGGCGCCCCGCGCTCTCGGGGCGTAATCGAGGACGCTCAGGCCGTGGCTGGGCGCCTCGCTGATGTGCACGTCTCGGGGGATGAGCGAATCGAACACCGTCTCGTCGAAATACTCGCGGACCTCGCCGACCACCTCGTTGGCCAGGTCGAGCGAGGGGTCGTACATGGTCAGGACGATCCCGCCGATCTCCAGGCGGTGGTTGTCGCGGGCCTTGGTCTGCCGGGCCAACTCGATGATCTGCGACAGCCCTTCCATCGCGAAATACTCGCATTGGATCGGGATGTACAGCTCGGCCGAAGCCCCCAGCGCCGCCCTGGTTAGCTGTCCCAGGGAAGGCGGACAATCAAGGAAAACGTAGTCGAACCGACTCAGCTCGCCGGTGAGTTGCTGGCGCAACGCCGAGGCGCGCTGGCGGTTCGACGCCGACAGCGCGTCGGCGTCGGCCAGGCTTTGCGACCCCGGCAGCACGAACAGGTTCGGCTGTGAGGTCTCGACCACCGATTCGCCCAGGGGTTTCCCCGCGAGCAAGGGGTGTCGCTGCGCAGGTTCGACGCCCAGTCCGCTGGTCGCGTTGCACTGGGGATCGGCGTCGATCACCAGGGCCGTGCGACCCGACTTGGCCAGACCGGCCGCGATGTTGATCGCGGTCGTGGTCTTACCCACGCCCCCCTTCTGGTTGGCCACGCTGATGATCTTGGCCATGTCGTGACAACGTCCTCCGCGCAAGCCCCCGGACAATCCTTCTGGCGTCTTCATCGGCAGCCGCGCGGCAAAACTCGACACCTCCAGGCCCGCCCCGAACCTTCTCGGACACTCCTTTCCAGATCAGGCAAGCATGGCAAAATCGACCGGCCCCAAGTCCCCACGCCGATCCTCGCAACCCATCGGGTCGTCCGGAGACGCTCACTCGCCGTGATCGGCAACCGCGCGCCGGTCGCGCCCGGGATCAGCCGTTCATGATCCGCTCCGCGTCGGCCTCGAGCACGTCGCTGTAAACAACCGGGTAAACCGCCTCGGAGTCCAGCCTCTTGAACTCCTCCGGCAGCGCGGCGAGCTGCGCCCGGCAACGGTCGCGGACGGCTTCCAGGGTCGGCAGCGGCTCGACCAGCCGGCCTCCTCGAACGACTGGGACGAGAAGCGCTTCAGTCCCTTCCGGCGGCGGCTCGTCCGCCCGGGCGACGAGATCTCCCGCGAATCGCCCCCGGGCGTCGATTCGGCGGTGGACCTGCTTGGCCATCGGCTAGGTCTTCT
>CALCIC010000530.1 GCA_937907405.1 uncultured Isosphaeraceae bacterium
ATACGAGATTACAAGGTGACTGGAGTTCAGACGTGTGCTCTTCCGATCTTCGGTTCCAAAGGCCGTCGCCGTCGCCATCGGCGGCCCGGCGGGAAGGACGACGCGGAACATGAAGTGGACGTGCGTCGCGGTCCCCGCCAGGACGAACAGGTGGAACAGCTCGTGCGAGCCGAATACGCCGGGGACGAGGTTCGGCCAGTGGCCGAGGTTGATCATCGCCCCCACGCTGTAAAACGCCCCCCCCAGCGGCAGGCCGATCAGCGCCCGGTGGCCGTGGACGCGCTGGATGTCGTAATAGCCGGCGACCATCGCCCAGCCCAATCCCAGATAGACGGTGGTCGCCAGCCAGGGGGGGAACGGCCCGCCGATCCCCACCCTCGCCGCGCACGCAAGGGCCGCCCCCCAGGCCAGGGGAAGGCCGACGCGCATCCACGAGGGCCTCATCAACGACCAGGCGGCCGGCGTGAACGTGCCGGCGATCATCAAGAAGATCCCCACGTGGTCGAGCCGCTGCAACCGCCCCAACGACGCCCCTTCCAGGTTCGCGGCGTGATAAAGCATGCTCGCGCCGTAGCAGAACGTCAGGCACGCGCCGAAAACCGCCAGACAGACCAGCTTGCCCCAGTGGTAGCGTCGGGCGTCGTCGAAGTGCATCCGCGACCGCCAGGATTCGCGGCCCTGCTTCAGCAGCATCCAGGCGACCGGCAGGCCGGCGATCATCCCGGCCCCGTGGCTCCAGGCGCTGACGGGCTCGCGTGGATCGAATAGCGACATGGCGACACCAGGGGTTCGTGGTCGATTGGGTCGGCTCGGTTCAGGTCGGCACGACACTATTGTAGGCCACGGGCTAGATTTCGACCGTCCCCCCCCGCCCGCTTGATCGATTCGGCCGTCCGCCCTTCCCGGCCGTTCCGCAAACGCGGGCCGGGCGGGGGAATCGGTTGCACACATGGGAGGGCGACTTTAGCGCCGGCGCGAGTTAATGTGGAGTGCGGCGGCTTGCCGCCGCTCGGATCGCGTGGACGCCCCCGACACAACGACGCGGAGATTTGCTGCAATGACGCCACGGCTTCTAACGATTGCATCCCTATCCCTCCTGACCGGGACCGTCGCGATTTCGACCGCGCGGGCCGACGAGCTGAAGGCCGGGGCGGCGGCGGCGAACGTGCCGGCCGGCGACGATCTGGTGATCGGCGGCGGCATCGGGCCGCACAAGTTCAACGGCCAGGAAGGGGAGCTGCGGGCCTCGGCCCTGGTCGTCCAGGACCCCAAGGGGGTCAAGATCGCGCTCGTCGAGTGCGACGTGCTGATGCTCGAGCGCGACGTCCTCGACCGCGCGGCTCGGCGGATCGAGAAGGCGACGGGCATCCCTTTTGACAACATCCTCATCAATTGCACGCACACCCACCACGCCCCCTCGACGGTCAAGATCCACGGCTACGAGCGCGAGGAGGCGTTCTCGCAGCTCGTGGGGGACAAGGCGGTGGAGGCGGCGGTCGCGGCGAACGCCCGGCTGGCCCCGGCGACGATGGAGTTCCGCCTGGGGGAAGAGTCGTCGGTCGGCCGCAACAGCCGGCTCCTGCTCTCCAACGGCATGATCTTCTGGGTCGGCGGGATCGACGACGCGGTCCGGCCCACCGGCCCGTTCGACCCCGAACTCCCCGTCTGGGCGTTCCGCAGGAAAGACGGCGCGCTTGAGGCCGTGATGTTCAACCACTCGACCCACACGATCGGCAGCAAGGCCGACAACGTCCGGTCCCCCGGCTTCTACGGCGTCGCCGCCCAAGAGCTTGAGCATGAGCTCGGGGTGAAGGGCGCCGTGCTGTTCTTCGAGGGGGCGTCGGGCTCGACCCACAACCTCGACCTCAAGGGCGCTGAGATGGTCGTCCGGATCAAGCAGGCCGTCAACGACGCGCTCGCCAAGGCGAAACCCCGGCAGGTCGATTCGGTCCGGGCGATCCGCAAGGAGATCCCCTTCAAGGTCCGCGACTTCGACGAGGCCAAGGACGACGCGGCCGTGACCGCCTACGTGGAGCACAAGCTGAAGGGCAACGCCGCGGCCGCCGAGGTCGTCACCAAGGTCTTCCGCGACATGCGGAAAGACCTGGCGCCGCACAAGGGGGAGGAGCGGAAGACCTGGGTCCAGGCAGTCCGGATCGGCGACGTCGCGGTCGTCGGCGTGCCGGCCGAGTTCTTCACCGTGCTCGGCCAGGACGTCAAGCGGCGGTCGCCGTTCCGCTACACCTACGTCTTCGAGCTGGCCAACGACTACATCGGCTACGTCCCCGACCGCAAGGGGCACGAACTGGGGGGCTACCAGACCTGGACCGGCCTGCACAGCTACGTCCCCCCCGGCACCGGCGAGATGATCGTCGATCAGGCCGTCTCCCTGCTCGAAGACCTCCATCGAGACCTGGAGCCCGCCACGCCCGGTCCCAAGTGACGTGATGACGTGGTCATGGTCGCGCCGCGGCCCGTCTCAGGCGGGTTCGTCGTCGCGGCCGTAGAATCGCCTGGCCTCGTCGAGCGTCCGGAAGACGTCCCAGTAATCGTCCAGGGCCATCTCTTCGAGGTGCTTTCCGACCTGCGGGCTGGGGCGGACGATGACGATCTCCCCCCCTCGGGCGCGGATCGCCCGGGTGATCGTCATCAGCACGCCGAGGAAGCTCGCGCCGGTCTCGTTGACGCCGGCCAGCTCCATCACGAACTTGCGGCCTCCCTGGTCGAGCTGCTCCTCGACGTCGCGGGCGGAGTCGACGTACCGCGGGTCGTTCATCAGCGCGCGGAAGTTGCTGAGGATCGTCACGTCGCCGTCGTTCCGGATGTTCAACGCCATGGCCGCTCGTCCGCTCGGGGGGTGGTTGCGAGGGAACCTTGTCGATCATTGTACAATGGAACAGGGCCGCCAGGGGCCGGTTTTTCAAACGGAGGACGGACGATGGCGATGGCGACGGAGACGGCGACGTTCGGGGCGGGGTGTTTTTGGGGGGTCGAGGAGGCGTTCCGCAAAACCCCGGGGGTGGTCGAAACGGCCGTCGGCTACCTGGGAGGATCGGTCGAGAACCCGACGTACAAGCAGGTCTGCACCGACCAGACCGGCCACGCCGAGGTCGTCCAGGTGCGGTTCGACCCGACCAGGGTCAGCTATCCGCAACTGCTGGAGCTGTTCTGGAAGATCCACGACCCGACCACGCTCAACCGCCAGGGGCCCGACCGGGGCAGCCAGTACCGCTCGGCCGTCTTCTACCACGGCGACGACCAGCGCGACCAGGCGGCCGATCTCAAGCGGCGGCTCGACGAATCGGGAAGGTTCGGCCGGCCGATCGTCACCGAGATCACCCCGGCGTCGACCTTCTGGCGGGCCGAGGACTACCACCAGCAGTACGTCCAGAAGACCGGCGGGGGGAGCTGCCAC
>CALCIC010000531.1 GCA_937907405.1 uncultured Isosphaeraceae bacterium
TCATAGATGTACTGGCAGGTGAGCAGGTAATAAAGCGTCGCCGCCGTCGCGTAGAGGTCGGCCAGCGGGGTGACGGTCTTGAAGTCGCGCATCTGCTCGGGGGGCATGAACGGCACCGTGCCGCGCATCTCGCCCGAGAACGTGAGGCCCGACAGGCCGACGCCTCGGAAGCTCTTGGCCAGCCCGAAGTCGGAGATCTTGGCGATCACCCCTTCGGGCCTGGGGTCGATCAGGATGTTCTCGGGCTTGATGTCGCGGTGGACGAAGCCCAGCCGATGGGCCTCGTCCAGCCCTTTGAGGATCTGGCAGGTCAGGCGGCAGGCCTGCTCGGTCGGATACGTGCTGGGGCTCGACTTGGCCAGCGCCTCAAGGTTCGCCCCGGCGACGAACTCCATCGCGAACCAGAACTGGCCGCGCGTCATCCCCTGCTCGTACCACTCGACGATGTTGGGATGGCGAAGCTGGCTGATGACCGACATCTCGCGGAGGAACCGGTCGATGGCCGCCTGGGTGGTCGCCGTCTCGGGCATGATCAGCTTGAGCGCGGTGAGCTTGCCGGTCGTGTTGTGCCTGGCCTGATAGACGACCCCCATCGCCCCGCGCCCCAACTCGCGGAGGGTCGTGTAATGCGGCACCGGCTGAGGCAGCGTCGCCGCCTCGGAACGGCACGACGAACACCACCATTCGATCTTCTCCAGCGAACCGACCTGGGGGGGCCCCGCCACGGTGATGTTCGCCGGCGCGTTGACGCCGCACCCCGCGCACTGGATCTCGCCGCGGGCCGACAGCTCGCCGTTCGAGAGCGGAGCGGGCTCGCCGCTGGGAGGGGGGGAATGCTCGACCCGAACCCGAAACATGCTCTGCCCGGCGGCGATCACGTCCCCCGAGATCAGTCGGGCGCGGTCGGTTCGGGCGTTGTTCACGAACGTGCCGTTGGTGCTCTCAAGGTCGCGAAGCTCGCAGCGGGGGGGATCGACCTCGATCATGAAATGATCGCGCGACAACGCCATGTCCTCGATCGGACAGTGGACGAACCGCGAACGACCCACGATGAAGGTGTCGTGGCGGTCGAACGTGAACGCCTTGCCCGCTTTCGGTCCTTGAAGAACCTCCAAGATCACTCGCATGGCGGATTCCCATGAATCATGAACGCTTTGATCCTCTTGAAAAAGCGTCATCGCCCGCTCCGCCGCACCGCGCGTGCGTGCAAACCACGAAACTCGTCCGGCTGACTCGCCGTGAAGTCGCCGCGCCTTCCGCGTTCTTCCCACGTTAATAGTATGAACTAGTCAGGCCGGTGACGGCCCGATTCCCAATTTTCTCAACGCGAGCACGCAGCCATCGCCCCTGTGCGGGGGCGGTCGCGCCTCGATTTCGGGACGACTGGGCGGCGCCGGCTCAGGGGGGAGGCGCGGCGGCGGGGAGGGGGGCCGGACCCGCGGAGGGGCCCAGATTGAACCGCTTGATCATGGTCTCCACCTCGTTTCGGAACTCCAGGTGCGGGTCCTGGGTCGTCATGGCCTCGATGACGATCGTTTCGTCGCGGGGCAACTGGACGATGTAATAGTCCAGGTAGATCCGTCCGGTCTTGGCGCCGGGACCGTCCGGACCTTCGGGCTTGAGCGCCACTTCGAGGCGGTACACCTTGCGGTTGAGTTGCTCCCATTCGGGGTCTTTGAGCCAGCCGTCGGGGCCGAGGAGGATGTCCTGCCCCTGGACCTTCCACTGGTCCATGAGCTTTTTCTTGCGGTCCAGCGGGTCAGCCGCCAGTCGGTCCTCCGCCGCGTCGCCGGTCTTGCGGACGAGGGTGATCGAGACGACGTCTTGACCGTCGGGTCGGCTGGCCAGGAAGTCGACGCCTCCCTCCGGGTAGTCGCGGGCCATTCGAAGATACTGAGGATGATCGACGTGAAAGGCGCCCAGGGTGTGGTCGTAGGTGACCCAGGTCTGGGCCGGGTCGGAGGCCGACACGACGTCGGGGGCGGTCATCGGCAGGCCGCCGCGGTCGGCCGAGACCCGGCGGGCCAGGACGAGCTCGCGGGTGACGGTCTGTTTCAGCCGATCCTCCCCCTCGCCCAGGGGGATCGTTCGTCGTTCGGCAAGACGGATCTCGCTGACGAAGCCGAGGGCGTCGATGGTTCCCTCGGGCTTTTTGCGGGGGGACGCGGCGTTCGCGTTCGCGTTCGCGGCGGCGTCCGGCGCGGGGGGGGCGGGCGTGAACGTGAAGTGGACCCGGGCGTTGAACGAGAGCGGACCCTGGCCGGCGCCCTCGCCGGCGAGGACCTCTCCCTTGAAGCTGAAGACGGCCGTCGCGGCCGTCCCGCCGGCGGCCGCGCCGCGGACCTCGATCAGCTCTCCCTGGACGTCGTAGTTCGGGTCGTTGGCCAGCGGCTCGCTGAGCAAGAGCGACGTCATCGCCGGCTGAACCTGCCAGACGTCGCCGACCCGTCGGCCCGTGGTCGGCAGATACGCCGCGAGCCGAGGCAGGAACGGATTTCGGATGATCTCGTCGAACTCGTGCTGGCGGAGTTTTCGGCCCTCGCTCAGGTTGAAGATCTGGACGGGCTTGCCCGGCGGCAGACGGTACAAGATGCGGAGGTCCTCAAGCAATCCGGGATTCTCGTACCG
>CALCIC010000532.1 GCA_937907405.1 uncultured Isosphaeraceae bacterium
GACGCCCCCGGCGATCGAGGTCGTCAACCCGATCGGTTCGGGGGATTCAATGCTCGCCGGGATGGTCGACGGCTGGCTGACCGGCGGCGAGCCCGAGTCGATCCTGCGCCACGCCGTCGCCTGCGCCTCGGCGAACGCCTCGGTCTGGGACGCCGGCGCCGTCGACCCCCAGACCGTCAAGCGGTTGGAGCAAGCGGTCAAGCTGGAGCCGATCTGATCGGCGTCATTGGAATCCGCCCTTCGACTTGATTCCGTCCTGGGCGGCCTTGAGGGCGTCGGTCAGTTCCTGAGCGGCCTTGAGGGCGGCGGTCACTTCCTTCATTTGATCGAACAGCGCCTTGACCTGATCGGAGACGACTGGCGCGGATGTCGATTTGGCGGCGTCGCGGGGCACGCCGTCATCGGGAGCGTCCAGGGACTTCAGCTCCTTGATGAGTTTGAGCTTTGCGACGAAGTTCGTCATCAGATCCAGGTCCATCTCCCCGCGCTCCGCTTGCAGCTTTTGCTCCTCGATCGACAACGGCTTTTTGATCGACGGGGGGAGCGCCAGTTGCTCGCTGGATTCGGACGTGATCACGAGCAGGCCGTCGTCGACGTAGTAGCAGAGACCAAGCTGGGTGAGCAGCAGTTGCAGGGTTCGACGCAGGGGGACGCCTTCCAGGTCGATCGACACCGGCGAGGTCATGGTCTTCTCGGCCTCTTGGAGACCGAACGGATCGACGTAGATCGTGACGCCTTGATCGTTGGCCCTCTGAGTCGCTTGCTTGATGTACCTGAGCACGTCTTCGAGCGGCGTGTCGTCGTGGAAGCTCATGGGGATCGGCTCCTCCAGCTTGGCGAGGATCTCCAGGGTCGCCGGGCTGGCCTCGCGATCGCCGCCGGCGCCCGGCGTCGTCGAGCCCGAGGATCGGCCCTTCTCCGTCGCCCGACTCTTCGCCAGCCAGAGCCCGGCCTCGGCCTGAAACGCCCGAACTTCGTCCTGCGTCGTCCGCAGCTTGGCGCTGCTGACCACCGCGTGCATCGTGGCGGTTCCGAGGGCGAAGATCCGCTTGAGATGCTTCTCGTAAGCCGCGCTTCGGGCGTCCGGGGTCGTCGCGGCTTCGAGCTGAGCATCAAGAAGAAACCGCGAGGCCCGATAGACGCGCTCGACGGGAACCCGATCATGGCGGTAATCGTCGAAGGCGACCTGGTACACCCGCGCCGCATCAACGAGGAGTTGCTCCTGAAGCCTGTCGGCGGCGTCAGTCGGTTGCGCCCGCTTCGGGGGAGAAGGGCCGGAATCGGCGTTGAAGGGGGGGGGTGCGGGCTCGGTTTGCTCGACCTGGGGCTGGTTCACGGGCGCGGGCTCGGCCTTCTTGACGAAGACTGGATTGGGCGCGGCCGGTTCGGCCTTTTTGGTCTCGTCTTGCGGTCGGCCGAAGACGCCCGCCCCCGTGGCGGTCACGGCCGACATGACGGACAGGACCGCGACGACTTTCAGTTTGGTCAACAACATGGCGGTGAAGACTCCTCGGACGAGATCGGCGACGGAGGTGGATACGACGGCGTCCCAGGCGCGGCCGTCGGCGATCCGCGTCGAGGCGCGAACGGCGGCGGCGATCAGGGATTCGGAGGGGGCGGCTTGCAAAGAGGCGTCAAAAACCAGCGACCCGGCGACGGCCCCGGCCGCCGACGTGATCCCCCGGCGGCTGAGTCGCGCGCCCAGGGTCGTCCGCGCCCGGGCGAGCCGACCCTTGACGGTGCCGATCGGCCAATCCAGTCGGCGGGCGGCCTCGTCGTGCGTCAAGCCCTGGAGATAGCACAGCGTGACGGGCGCCCGGTATTTCCAGGGGAGGCGGTCGATCTCCTCGTCAAGCACGGCTCGAAGCGCGAAGTCGGAGTCGGGCGGCGCGGGGGAGGGGGGATCGACGCCGTCGGTCGACCGCTCGCGGCGGTTGAGACACTCGCGACGAGACCGGGCGCGACGGGCGACCTTCAGGGCGACGCCGTGCAGCCAGGCCGCCACGACGTCGGTCGGTCCAAGGCTCGGCGCGCGGCGGACCAGCACGAGGAACGTCGCCTGGAACGCGTCGTCCACGTCGTTCGAGTCGCGGAGAATCCGACGGCAGACGCCCAGAACCATCGGCCCGTGCCGCGAGACCAGCAGTTCGAACGCGGCCTGGTCGCGGCAGCGGGCGAACCGCTCCACAAGCTGCCATTCCGAAAGGCCGCTCAACGATCCCGTCTCGAACAGCCGCTGAAGTTGCGGGGTAACCCATGCGTCTCGACTCATGCTCCCCTCCGCGCGATCGTGATCAATACTCTATTCATGCAGGCGAGGGGGCGTTCGGATACAAAAAAAAGTCGGGCGTGCGTCCAATCCGGGCGACGGCGAGCCGCCGCGCTCCACGGCGGACGGAAACTCGACTGGCCGTCTGTTGCGTTGCGGCCGTCTCGCAACTAGAGTCGACAATGGTTGCCAAGGGATCGAGTGCCGGTCCACACCCACTCAGGGAGCGGTCGACGTGATGCAGTTCTTGCCCGTGGTTCTCGCAATGTCGGTGGTTCTTCAAGGCGAGAGCGAGCCGCCGGAATTCCCGCGAACCCCGCCGACCGAGCCCGCGGCGACCCTGGCGAAATTCCAGACGCGGAACGGGTTCCGCATGGAGCTGATCGCCGCTGAACCGCTGGTCTTCGACCCGGTGGCGGCGGCTTACGACGAGGACGGCCGGTTTTACGTCGTCGAGATGTCCGATTACCCGCACGTCAAGGCCGAGAACGACAAGCCGTACACCGACAACACGCTCGACCCGCCGGTCGGCAGGCTCAAACTGCTGACCGACCGCGACGGCGACGGCGTCTTCGACGTCGCGACGGTCCTGGCCGACAAGCTCTCATGGCCCACGGGGCTGGCGGTCTGGAAGGGGGGCGTCTTCGTCGCGGCGACCCCCGCCGTCTGGTACATCAAGGACGCCGACGGCGACGGCCGCGCCGAAATCCGCGAGCCGGTCTACGACGGCTTCCGCAAGTACAACATCCAGGCCGTGATGAACAACCTCCAGTGGGGCCTGGACCACAAGATCTACGGCGCGGGATCGAGCAACGGGGGCGAGGTCCGTCCGGCGGGCCATCCGGAAGCGAAGCCCGTCTCGATCCTCCGTCGGGATTTCAAGTTCGACCCCACGACCCGGGCGTTCGAGGCGATCTCGGGGGGCGCGCGGTTCGGCAACAGCTTCGACGACTGGGGCAATCGGTTCCTCTGCGACATCCGCAACCCGGCCGAGCACGTCGTTCTGCCCGCCCATTACCTGGCGCGGAACCCTCGGCTGGCCGCTCCCCGGGCGCTGCACGACACGGCGCTTGCCGGCGACGCGATCCCCATGTACCGGATCAGCCCGCCCGAGCCCTGGCGCGTGTTCCGCGCCCGGCGATGGGCCGCCAACGGCAAGGTGATCCCCCGAAGCGAATTGAACCAGGGCTCCCTCACGTCGTCGAGCGGCGTGACCATCTACAGGGGGGACGCGTACCCACCCGAGTATCGCGGCCAGATCCTTCTGGGCGAGGTCGCCAACAATTTGATCCACCGCGAGACCGTCGAGCCCGACGGCGTCACCTTCCGCGCCCAACGCGCCAGCGACAAGGTCGAGTTCGTCGCCTCGACCGACGCCTGGTTCCGCCCGGTGAACTTCGTCCACGCCCCCGACGGCACGCTCAACGTTCTGGATATGTATCGGGAGACGATCGAGCACCCCTGGTCGATCCCCGACGACATCAAGGCCGGGCTCGATCTCCGGAGCGGCGAGGACCGAGGCCGGATCTACCGGCTGGCCCCGCCGAGGTTCCAGGCGCGCCCCACCCCGAAGCTGTCGGCCTTCTCGACGGCGGAACTGGCGGGCCTGCTGGCTCACCCCAACGCCTGGCACCGCGACACCGCGCATCGGCTGATTTACGAGCGGCAGGACAGGTCGATCGTCCCGACGCTCCGGGCGATGCTTCGGGACGGCAAGGAGCCGCTCGGCCGGCTGCACGCGCTCTGGTCGCTCGAGGGACTGGCGGCGCTTGGCGACGACGATCTGACCGTCGCGCTGGCGGACGCGTCCGCCGGGGTCCGCGAGCATGCCGTGACCCTGGCCGCGACTCGGGCGGGCGAGGCGGAGCGGCTGAGGGATCGCGTGATCGCCCTGGCCGACGACCCGGCGATCCGGGTCCGATTCCAGGTCGCCTTCGCGCTCGGTGAATTCGTGAAATCCGACTCGAAGGCGATCGCCGCGCTGGCGGAGGTGGCTCGCCGGGACGCGGGCGACCCCTGGGTCCGCACGGCCGTCCTCAGTTCGGCGGGGGACGTGGCGGGGCCGCTCTTCGTTGAGTTCGCGAAGGGGGACGAGGGGCCGTCGAGCGACGGGGCGCGGACCTTGCTCCACGACCTGGCCGCGCTGGTCGGCTCGTCGGGCGACCTCCCGGCGGCGGCCCTGCTGCTGGACCACCTGGCGGCCTCCCCGTCGATCGCCGCCGACGTGCGTGAGACGGCGGTCCTCGGACTCGGCGAAGGGCTCGCCCGAGCCGGTCGGAAAACCCTTCGCGACGTCCCGGCGAACTCGCCCGCCGGCCGGGCCATCACCGGGGCGATCCTGGAGAACGCCGCGACGGCGGCGGCCGACGTCGGGACCGATCTTCCCCGGCGCGAGCGGTCCATCGCCCTCATGACCCAGGCGGAATTCGCCAAGGCCGGTCCGGTCCTCGGACCGCTGCTCGGCCCCGGCGAATCCAAGCAGATCCAGCTCGCCGCGACCCGGAGCCTGGCGACGTTCCCCAACCCCGAAGTCGCGCCGCTCCTGCTCGCCCGATGGTCGTCCCTGTCGCCGGGCGTGCGATCGGAAGTCCTGGTCCGGCTGCTCTCGCGTCCGGCCTGGACACAGGCCCTGCTCGGGGCCGTCGAGGCCGGGACCGTTCCCGCGTCGGTCATTCCGCCCGCCCGTCGCGACCTCCTGCTGGCCAGCGCCGACCCCGCGATCCGCGACCGCGCGAAAGCGCTGCTCGGCGGCGGCCCTGGGCCGCGCGACGAAGCGTACAAGCGGTATCGTCCCGCCCTGGGCCTTCCGGCGGATCGAACTCGGGGCGAAGTCGTGTTCGAGCGCGAATGCACGACCTGCCACAAGCTGGGCGAACGAGGCCACGCGGTCGGGCCCAACCTCGCCTCGGTCCAGCGACGGACCCCCGAGGAGGTGCTGCTGCACGTCCTGGATCCCAATCGGGAGGTCTCGCCGGACTACCTTGAATACACCGTCGAACTGGACGACGGCCGCGCGCTCACCGGCCTGGTGGTCGCGGAGTCGACCGGGGGATTGACCCTGCGAAGGCCCGGCGGCGAGGAGGACACGGTGCTCCGGTCGAACATCGAGGCCGTCACGGGGACCGGCAAATCGCTGATGCCCGAGGGGCTGGAAAGCCGGATCAAACCTCAAGAGATGGCTGATCTGATCGCCTTCATCCTTGGGCTCCAGCAATGACCGAGAAGCCCCCCTCGCGGATCTGGGACCTTCATTGCCATCTGGCCGGCGTCCCTGGGCGGACCCCCGACGAGATCATGTCCGCGCTGATGGCCCGCGCCGACCGCATGGGGATCGAGCGCGTCATCGTGTTCATGGGTTTCCCCTGGGCCGCCGACCCGTCGCCCGACGATCTCCGACGCCAGAACGATCAGGTGCTCCAGGCGCTGACGCACTGGCACGACCGGGCGTTCGGCTTCGCGTACGTGAGCCCACGCCACGTCGAGGCCAGCCTTCGCGAGATCGACCGTTGCGTCCGAGACGGGCCGATGGTGGGGATCAAGCTCTGGATCGCCGGCCGTTGCAGCGATCCGGCGATCGACCCGATCATCGCCCGCGCCGGCGAGCTTCGCGCGGCGATCTTCCAGCATACGTGGGAGAAGGCGGGGGGGAGCCTGCCCGGCGAGTCCGTCCCTGAGGACCTGGCCGTGATGGCCGCCCGCCACCCGACCGTGCCGATCATCTGCGGTCACACCGGCGGCGACTGGGAGCGCGGCGTCCGTGCCATCCGGGGCTCGCTCAACGTTTTCGCCGACCTGGCGGGCTCGGACCCGACCGC
>CALCIC010000533.1 GCA_937907405.1 uncultured Isosphaeraceae bacterium
GGATGGTGGATCGCCGGTGGATTTGTGATGCCCAAAATGGGTCGGCCCGGCTACGCTGTAACGATCGCGCGCGGTCATGCAATGGAGAGAGCCGCCGCATCCCACCCGTTTCACTGAGAGGGGACTGTTGAATACCGTCATCGAGCTCCTGCTCCGATCTCGTTACGTGTTCGGCGCGCTCGCCGCCGCGCTGCTCGTCGGCCTGGCGCTGTTCGGTGGTCGGGTGAGTTACGAGCAGTCGATCGGGTCGTTCTTCGCCGACGACGATCCGGTCATGGGCGTATATCAGCAAGCCGCCTCGACGTTCGGCGACGACAACTTCGTGTTCCTCGTCTACGACGATCCCGAGGTGCTCACTCCCGCGGGCCTGGACCGCACGGCCGAGCTTGCCGCGGCGGTCGCCCCCGAGAAGATCCCCGGCGTGCTCCGGGTCGAATCACTCGACGCGATGCCCCTGGTCTGGGCGCTCGACGATGCGCTCCTGGCGGTTGATCGGCTGCCCGCCTTCGCTCGCAAGCTGGCGCTCGACGCAGCTCGTCGGACGGTCAAGAACATCGACCTGCGCACCAACACGATGACCGTCAGCGGCGCGGTCCGCGCGGCGGACGCCGCTGGGATCGCCAAGCTCAAGGATCGGCTGACGACCAACGCCCTGTTCAAGGGAACGCTCATCGACGAGAAGGCCGAAACGACGGCCGTACTCGCCCGGTTGAAGAAGTCGGACCAGCATAACGTGATCGAGACGATCCGCCTCCTCCGCGAGAAGTCCGACGCCTTCGCGGCCCGCCACGGCCTGCCCAGGCCGGCCGTCGTGGGGCCGCCGGTGCTGCTGGCCGACGGCTTCGCCGCCATCGAAATCGACGGCCGACGGCTGGCGGCGGTCGGCATGGCCTTGATCGCGCTGGTGACCCTGACCGCCGTGCGGAGCATCTGGTGGGCGATCGTCCCCATCATGTCCGGTTGGACCGTCTGGCTGGCGACCGAGGCCCTGCTGCATTATTTCAATATCCGCCTCTCGCTTTCGGGGGGGCCGCTCGTGGCCCAGATCATCGTTCTGACCATGCCCGCGGCCAGCCATCTGGCGATCCACTTCCGCGACAACCTCCGGAGCGACGGCGACGCCAGATCCGCCGGCCGAATCACGCTCGGGACGGTCTGGACGCCGATCTTCTGGACGGCGGTGACCGGGGCCGTGGGCTACCTGGCGCTCGTCACCAGCGACGTGCTGCCGATCCAGCAGTTCGGCGCGATCCTGGGCGTCTGCACGCTCACCGCGGCGATGCTCGTGCTGGTACTCTCGCCGATCGCCATGCTCCCCCCCTTCCCCCTCGAAATCCCGGTCCGAGAAGGCTCGCGTTCCCAGGTCTCGGGGGTGATGAACCGGCTCACACTCTGGGTCCATCGTCATCCCCTGCACGTCGTCGCGGCCGTGGCGGCCCTGTCGATCCCGCTCTCGCTCGGCGCGTTCCGGCTGACGTACGAGACCAATTACATCAACCTGTTCCGGCCTGAAACCCGGGTGGTTCGCGACTACCGGACCGTCGAGGCCAAGCTCGGCGGGATCGGGCTCGTCGAGGTCGTCGTCCCCATCGGTGCGTCGATCGGCCCCGATTCGGTGGCCCGGCTCGGATCAGTCGGGTCGACGATCGCCTCGATGACTCCGAACGACCCGCGCGCGATCGCCCAGGTGATCTCGGTGGCGACCGTCCTCGACCCCGACGGCCGGATCGCGGCCCTCCCCGCCGAGGCCCAGAAGCGCATCCTCGCCGAGAAGCTCGACCTGATCGCGGCGTCGCCCCAGGCGCATCTTCTCGACAGCTTCTGGAACCCCGAAGCCAAGAAGTCGCGCCTCCTGATCCGCCTGCTCGAACAGCAACCGGCGGCCACCAAGGCCTGGATCTTCAACAAGGCCGAGGAGACGGCCCGCGCCGTCTTCGGCCCCTCCGCGCACCTCACCGGGCTGTCCTACCTGATGACGCGGACCACCGAAGGGGTGGTCGCGACTCAATGGGGCACCTTCGGGTGGTCGGCGGCCGGGATCCTGGTGATGCTCGCGCTGGCCTTCCGGAGCATCACCCTGGCGCTTCTGGCGATCCTCCCCACCCTGCTCTCGGTGGCGATCGTGCTCGGCATCATGGGCTGGACGTCGATCAAGCTCGACATCGCCACGGCGCTCGTCGCCAGCGTCGCCCTGGGCCTCTCGGTCGACGACACGTTCCACTGCCTGATCCAGTTCCACAAGCAGAGGAGGACGCGTGGGTTCCGCAGGAGCCTCTTCGACAGCTATTCCGTGTCGGGGCCCGGCGTCCTGCTCTCCAGCCTGGCCGTGGCCGTCGGCTTCCTGGCGCTGCGGACCAGCGAGTTCGAGCCGTTCGTCAACTTCGGCACGATGGTGGCCCTCGCTACGGCCGGGAGCACCGTGGGGAACCTCGTTCTCCTGCCCGCCTGCCTGACGTTGGGCGAGCAGTTGCGGCGACGGCGGTCGTCCACGTCCACTCCCACGCCCGGTCCCGAGACGGTCGAGTCGGAGGCGTCGATCTCCGCCGCCACGCGCGAGCCCTAGACGTTGATCCCGTACTTTTTGATCTTTCGGTAGACCGTCGCCTGCCCCAGACCAAGCCGTTGCGCGGCCGCCTTGACGTTGCCTCCCGCAGTCGCCAGCGCATCGGCGATCGCCTGATATTCGACCTGATCGATGGGGCGAAGCCCGCCCGGATCGAGATCGATTGGTCGGCCGACGGCGACGAGGTTTTTGCCCAACTCGGCCCGCACCGCGTCCTCGTCGATGGTCGGCCCCGGGTAGAGCACGGCGAGACGCTCGACGAAGTTCTCCAACTCCCGGACGTTTCCCGGCCAGGCGTGCTCGGTCAGCGCCTCGACCGCCCGATCGGAAAGGTTCGCCCCCGGTCGACCGGCCCGCGCGGCGAACCGCTCGATGAAGCAACGCGCGAGGATCGCCACGTCCTCGCGACGGTTCCGAAGCGGCGGCGCGACGATCGGCAGGACGTTCAGCCGGTAATAGAGGTCCTCGCGGAGAAGGCCGAGGCGAACCTGCTCGACCGGGTCGCGGTTGGTCGCCGCCACGATCCGGGCGTCCACGCGAACCACCTCGCTCCGTCCGACCCGCTGGAACGTCCGCTCTTGCAGGAATCGGAGCAGCTTCGCCTGAAGGCCGATTTCCATTTCGCCGATCTCGTCGAGGAACAGAGTACCCCCGTCGGCCGCCTCGCAACAACCGCATTGCATCTGATCGGCGCCGGTGAAGGCCCCCTTGGCGTGGCCGAAGAGCGTGGTCTCGACCAGCTCGCGCGGCAGCGCCGCGACGTTCAAAGGGACGAACGGCCCGGCCCGGCGCGGGCCCATTTCGTGGAGCGCGCGGGCGACCAACTCCTTGCCCGTCCCGCTCTCGCCTAGGACGAGCACCGTACAGTCGCTGGCCGCCGCTCGCTTGGTCAGCTCGCGCAGTTCGCGGATCGCCCGACTCTCGCCCAGGATCGGCCGAGCGCCCCCGGACGTGCCCGAGGACGACCGTCCCGGCGCGGCCGAGGCGGTCGTCGGCTCGTCGTAGACGTGCTCGACCACGGTCCGCAGCCGCGCCAGATCGACGGGCTTCGTCAGGTAGTCGACCGCCCCCAGCCGCACCGCCGCGACGGCGTTCTCGATCGAGCCGAAGGCCGTGAGGAGCACGACCTTCAGGCCGGCGTGCCGCTCCTGGACCTGCTGGAGGACTTCCAGCCCGTCGTGCTCGCCGAATCGAACGTCCATCAGCAAAAGACCCGGAAGCCCGTTCGCCAGCCGCCGCATGAGCGCGGCCTTGTCGAGGACGCCGTCGACCCGCCACCCCCAGCTTCGGACGTGGTGCTCGATGATCCGCAGGAATTGGGGATCGTCGTCGGCGACCAGGATCGAGGCTTGACTCGTGGTTTGACTCATCGTGAACGTCCCATGGTCGAAGCCGGTTGCATTCGTCCTCCTCGATTTCGTCGCGATCGCGCCGACCGGTGCTAAGGTAACTATAGGGCCTCGAAATTCGGGGTGCTGGAAATTCTCGCTGAGACCGACCTTCCGGGGCGACCGCGCGATGATTGAGCTTCGCCGCGAACCGATCCAGGAGCTTTGCCGTCCGGCCGTCCTTACGTCGGACCCCGGATTCGACCGTCTGGCGCGACTGGTGGCTCGGGTGCTTCAGGCCCCCACGGCCCTGATCGCGCTGGCCGGCGGAGACCGCCGGGAGCTCAAGGGCGCGTTCGGCCTCGATGACGACCAGCGCGAGCCGAGTCCGCCGTCGGGTTCCGAGAAATTCATCGATTACATCGTGCGGAGCGGCCGGCCGCTGGTGGTTCGGGATGCGCGCCGCCAGCTCGCCCTGGGGGGTGGACGAGAGCCGTCGGAGTCTCCGCCGATCGCCTGTCTGGGGGTCCCGTTGACGGCCGCCGGATGTCGGGTCGTGGGGGCGTTCTGCGTGATCGACCGGCGGATCCGGGCGTGGACCGACGCGGACCTCCAGACGCTGCAAGAGCTGGCCGAAGCCGCGACCTGGGAACTGCGAAGCCAGGCCGAGAAGGCCGAGTTGGTCCGCGCCCAGCGACGATCGGCGTTGCAGCACGCGGCCGCCTCGATCCTCGCCGAGGCGTCGACCATCGACGGCGCCCTCGCCTCGATCCTTCGAGTCGTGGGTGAGCGTCTGGACTTCGAGGCCGGGGAATCGTGGATGTGCGACGGCTCGGAGGCGGGGCTGAGACGATCGAGCCGCGACTGGTTCTCGCGCGAGGCCGGCCGGCTCTACCTGAACCGTTCCCGAGAGCTCAACCAGGCCCCTCGATGGGCGATGAACGCATCGGCCGGGATCGTCGACCTGGAGGTCGACGAATGGGGACTCGACACGGCCGCCGTCGCGCCACTGACGCACGACGGTCGACGGTTTGGCATGCTGACGTTCGTGGGTCGAAAGCAGTCGACGGCGGATGAATCGCTAGGATTGACCCTGTCGGACCTCGGCCGCGAGATCGGCCGATTCATCAACCGGCGGGGGCGCGACGACGACCTCCGAGACTTCGCCGCCGTGATCGATCAGAGCAGCGACATGATCATCCTGGCGACGCCGCGCGGCCGCGTCCGACATCTTAACGCCGCGGGTCGCGCGCTGGCGGGATATCGAGACGGAGCCGTCCCGGAAGACCTTCGGATCGGCGATCTGCTCCCTCAGTACGACCTGCTCGCGGGGGCCAGCGAGCCGTTCTCGGATCGGCGATGGTCGGGCCAGACGATCCTCAAGCGTCCCCGGACCGGTCGCGAGATCGCCGTCGACGCCAGCCTGTTTCTGGTCCGTGATCCGCACAACGCGAGACCGCTCGGCATGGCGGCGATCGTCCGCGACGCTCGGGCGCGGACCCGCGACGAGGCCCTGCTGCTGGAAGGCAAGGCGCGGCTGCGGGGCATCCTGGAAGCCTCGCTCGACGCGCTCGTTACTCTGGATCACGAGGGGGACGTCATCGAGTTCAACCCGGCCGCCGAGCGGATCTTCGGGCTGAACGTCGATGCGACGATCGGCCGGCGGTTCGCCGAGCGCCCTGCTTTCCACCCCGCAATGCACCAGCGCATCGAGCACGCGCAGCGCCTCGTTGTGGGTGACATGCTTTTGCGCTTGGGAAGGCATCAGGTAGGGAAGGTCGAGATTAGGCGAGCGGTCCACGGCGGCACTCCTGCTTGGTCTTGTCGACAACAGAATGCCGTCTGATGGCAGTGCGTGGATAAGGCGGAGCTATTTTTCAGCTGTCTGGGTCGCTTGCTCGCGACTGTATCGCTCGCCGCAGACGAAACCTCATCAGGCGTAGTTTAACAGGATCAAGGACTCCCGTCGCGTCGCAGCCGGCCACCGTGGAACCGACAGGCGCCTTTCCTTGGTTCTTCCAAGGCAAGTTGGGGTCCCGATCCCAGAGCGGCTGCTCGGTCTGCTCGACGCAGCGTCGCTTGGACTGAACGCGGGGGTCAAACATCCAGCGTTCGGGCGAGATCGGATAGCCAAAACTAAGCCTTTGACTTGCATAGGGATTTCACAGAGCTTTCGCAAAATTTTGGTGG
>CALCIC010000534.1 GCA_937907405.1 uncultured Isosphaeraceae bacterium
GGCTGGTCGGCGTCGGCGACGACGTCCCGGGCGAGCGTCAGGCCGAGCGCCGCTTCGAGGTCGCAATCGACGGCCGGCAGGGGGCGAGCGTGTTCGACGACCCGTTCGAACGCTTCATTCATCGACAACATGGCGGCGACTCGACCTTTCGTCTCGTCAGGAGGGGGCGCCCGCGCCTTCGAGGAAGTTGCGCAGCAGCTTGACCCCCTCAAGCGTCAGGAAGCTCTCGGGATGGTACTGGACTCCTTCGAGCGGGTAGGTCTTGTGGCGGACGCCCATGATCTCCCCCTCCTCGGTCCAGGCGACGACTTCCAGCTCTTCGGGGATCGTCCCCGGCTGAATGACCAGGCTGTGGTAGCGGGTCGCCTCGAACGGGCTGGCCACGCCCTTGTAGACCCCCTTGCCGTCGTGGTGGATCAGCGAGACCTTGCCGTGCATGATCCGATCGGCCCGGACGATCTTGCCGCCGAAGACCTGGCCGACGCACTGATGCCCCAGGCAGACGCCCAGCGTGGGGATGGTCGGGGCGAACCGGGCGACGACCTCGTTGGAGATCCCGGCTTCGTTGGGGGTGCAAGGCCCCGGCGAGATGATCAGGTGGGAAGGCGCCCTGGCGGCGATTTCGTCGAGGGTGATCCGATCGTTGCGGACGACTTCCAGGTCGACGCCGGGATCGATCTCGCCGAGCCGCTGGACCAGGTTGTAGGTGAACGAATCGTAATTATCGATCAAGAGGATCATGACGGAACCTTCTGTCGCTCGGATTGTTCCGACGACGACCGCGTCGCGGATCAAGGGGATGGATGGATCGTAACGTTCGCGCCGGGGGACGGGAAGAGAAACCCCCTGGATTCCCGGCCGGACGCCCTGGCGCGTGCTAGAGTGTCGAGGAGTCTCGGCTGAATCCAGCCGTTCCGCGCGCTCGAGCGAGGGGGACGCTCGTCCCCGATCGAAGGGCCCGCCCGGGGTTTCGACAAGGAGGATCGAGATGACCGCCGCGATCATGACGTTGGGCTTGATTCTGGCCGCGGGCAGCGCCGGCGACTGCCCGACCCCCGCGAGCTGCCCGCATCGAGGACACCACCACCATCATAAGGGATCGGGGGGTTGGATCTTGCCGCCGGGCCCCGGCGACGGCTGGGGCTTCCCCAACGGCAATCCCAACGGCGCCGGCTGGTACGACCCGGCCCCGTATCTGCCGCTGGGCGCCGACCGGACGCCGGCCTACTTCTTCCCCCGGTACTTCTCGGCGCCCCCCCAGCAGTTGTTCTTGTCGACCTACTACAACGCCTACGAGAACAAGGGGCAGCGGTATCTGCCGTTCATCGGCGCCGGCGGCGACCACCCGGCGGGAGGGCCTCCGCTGGACACGGCGATGACGCCCATGAGGCCGTACAGCTCGCTCGACAACTCGCGGCCCGTCGTCACCCCTCCTCGGTTGCAAGGCCGCGTCGAGGCGGCGCCGCTGCCGGCCTCGGGTGGAACCGGCCTCACCCCTTGACGGCGACGGAGCCGAGACGACGGCCGCGGCCCCCTTGCCGCCCGGATACCCTCATGTCGGCCCCAAGCCGCGGATTCGGCGCGTCTTGGGGCCGGCGGGCGATTCCGGTCCTTGCCAAAGTCGACCCACTTTTTTACGATCGAACATCCTGGAATGCGCAACGGCCGGAGCCGCGAAGGTCGGCCGCTCGAAAAAGGTTGCGAACTTTTTCGGCGGCCGGATCGTAGCACCCCCGACACAGCGACGCGCGACGCCGTGTTCCCGTTCGAAACATCATGACGTGATTCTAGTCGAGCAATGAGTCCGAATCGACGGCCGCGGTCCGTTCCGCTTCATTCGCCATATTGATCTGATATGAGTATTCGGCCGATCGTTCCCGACCTTGGTCTCGGCTGGCGCGGTTTTCCGAGCGTCGATCCGCTCGCGCCGGTTTTCTGAAGTTCCAACCTGAGTTGAGGCGCCGCCCTACCATGAGTTCCGAAGTCATCATTGAGACGCGAAATCTGACCAAGGTCTATCGCGATTTTTGGGGACGCCCCAAGGTTCAGGCGCTGAAGGCCCTCGACCTCCAGGTTCATCGCGGCGAGATCTTCGGCCTGCTCGGGCCCAACGGCTCGGGCAAGACGACGACGATCAAGCTGCTGCTGGGCCTCTTGTTCCCCACCCAGGGGGACGCCTTGATCTTCAACGAGCCGACCTCGAACGTGTCGAAGAACGAGCGGATCGGCTACCTGCCCGAGGAATCGTACCTGTACAAGTTCCTCAACGCCGAGGAGACGCTCCACTTCTACGGCCGGCTGTTCAAGATGTCGGCGGCCGAGCGGACCAAGCGGGTCGACCACCTGATCGACATGGTCGGCCTCAACGCGGCGAAGCACCGTCAGTTGCGCGAGTACTCCAAGGGGATGCAGCGGCGGATCGGGCTGGCCCAGGCGTTGATCAACAACCCCGAGCTGATCCTGCTCGACGAGCCGACCTCGGGGCTCGACCCGATCGGCACGGCGGAGATCAAGGAGCTGATCCGCGACCTGCGCGAGCAGGGCAAGACGATCGTGCTGTCGGGCCACCTGCTGGCCGACATGCAGGACATCTGCGACCGGATCGCCATCCTCCACCGGGGCGAGCTCAAGGAGTTGGGCAAGGTCAGCGACCTGCTCACGGTCCAGGACGTCACCCAGGTGAAGGTCAGGAACCTGCCGCCGGCCGCGCTCGACGAGATCCGCGAGGTGATCGCCCGCCACGGGGTCGAGAACGCCACGATCGACCACCCGACGACGACCCTCGAGGAGCTGTTCCTCCGGATCGTCCGCGAGAGCGACCAGCACCCGGGCCGCCGCAAGGTCGCGGCCGACGTCGGCCGCATGACCGCCCCCTCGGACGAGGAGCTGGCGGGCTCGCACAACGCCTCCTGAACCAACCGCGCGGCGTCCGCCGGTCGGACCGCATTGAAGTCCGATCGGCCGGCGCGGCGCGTCGGCGAGGGGGACGCGCGCGGTCCCCGTCGACGCCACCCGCAGATGCAATCATCATTCATTAGGTTCTTCGTCATTCAACGGTTCGGCGCCGTCCGACGCCTTCCGGCGACGGCCCCCCCCCGTCTCTGGACGTGCGGCCTGAACACCGGGCCGCCGACCGACCGA
This sequence comes from uncultured Isosphaeraceae bacterium, assembly GCA_937907405.1. GTDB lineage: Bacteria > Planctomycetota > Planctomycetia > Isosphaerales > Isosphaeraceae > Paludisphaera. The sequence continues at coordinate 3,142 of CALCIC010000534.1, forward strand.
CCGACCGGCGCCGAGGAGTTTTTTCACCGATGTCCGCGTTTCTCTCATGGCCCGTCCTCTGGGCGCAGGCGGCTGAGGCCGCCCCGCCGCCCGAATTGTCTCCGGCGTTGCAGCACGCGATGTTCTGGTTCTTCCTCCTCGGCGAGCCGCGGTTCTCGATCGCCGGCCTGCTCGGCGGCCTGCTCACCTGGCTGAAGGCCGTGAGCCTGCTGTCGCTGCTGGGCTGGGCCGGCTACTGGCTCTCGACGGCCGTCCGCGAGCGGGTCGTCGGCTCCGGTAAATGGTACGACTTCTTCGGCCTCGCGGCCTTGATCCTGATCCCCGCCGCGGTGCTGGTCAACGTGCTGGTCTCCCTGAACAAGCTCGGGGCGCACGCGGTCGCCTCGGTCCCCCTGACGTCGCTGCTCGCGATCCTCGCGGTGGGCTGCTTCCTGATCTGGGCCCTGATCGGGATCGAGCGGGCGATTCGTCGACTCGGCCGCGCCAGCGACTACCTCGTCACCGCCGGCGTCGTGGCGGCGTTCGTCCTGGGTCTCGGCGTCGGGATCGTCATGGAGCGGTACCGGATCCTCCCCATGGCCGTGGCGGGCGCCAAGACCACGTGGAAGGACGGCGTCGTCTTCGGCGCCCGCCTGAGCATGACGTACATGGGTTACGTCGTGTTCGTCAAGGTGGCCCTGTCGT
>CALCIC010000535.1 GCA_937907405.1 uncultured Isosphaeraceae bacterium
CCCGCCGAGAGCAAGTGCGGTCGCACCTGGCGGTGATCCTCGACGACTCGGAGAGCATGAAGTTCTCCGACCCGTACACCGACGACGCCAGGGCCGCCGAGATCGCCTCGGGCGTGAAGATGGAGAGCGCCGACGGCAAGTCGCCCGTCGCCTTGCTTCGCGAGACCTCGCGGCTGGCCCTCGCGCAGAAAGTCCTGGGGGCGAACCTCGACGACCTCGGCCGAGGCCGCGACCTGTTCGTCTACGACCTGGACTCCGCGGCTCGCCCCGGCGCGGGGGAATCGGCCCGATCGCGGAAGCTCGACGACGTCCAGGCCAAGCGGCCGGTTTCGCCGCTGGGCGACGCGCTGCACGGCGTCATCGGCGCCCATCGCGGCCAGCCGGTCGCGGGCCTGATTCTGGCCACCGACGGTCGATCGAACACCGGCGAGGATCCGCTTCGGGCGGTCGAGGCCGCGGCCCGGCAGAACATCCCCATCTATGCGATCGCCGCCGGCGCCGACGAGGGGCCGCGGAACATCCGGGTGGCCGAGGTCGAGGCCGCGCCCGTCGTCTTCGTCCGCGATCCGACGTCGCTGGCCGTCGTCGTCGAGGCGCGCGGCCTCCGCGACGCCGAGGCGACCGTCGTGCTGGAACAACGGGCCAACGACGGCCCCTGGGAACCCGCCGGCTCCCAGCGCGTGGTGCTGGGGGAGGACGGCATCCTCAAGCGGTCGACGTTCCGGATCACCCCCAAGGCCGTCGGTCAGTACGAGTACCGCGCGAAGGTCGAGGACGCCGGCCCCGAACTGACCATGGACGACAACGTCGCGACCGCGGCGGTTCGCGTCGTCCGCCAGCAGATCCGGGTGCTGCTCGTCGCCGGCGGGCCGTCGCCCGAGGTCCAGTTCCTCCGCAACGCGTTGATGCGCGACCAGCACGTCGAGTTCGCCTGCTGGATGCAGCATGTCGACCCCGGCTATCGACAGCCCGGCGACCGGCCGATCAACCGCCTTCCCAACAACGACGAGGAACTGGGCCGGTACGACGCCCTGCTTCTGGTCGATCCGGACGTCCGGGCGATGGGCGAGCAATGGCAGGACATGATCCAGAAGTTCGTCGGCCAAAACGGCGGCGGGCTGATCTTCGTCGCCGGCGAGCTGTTCTCGCAGCAGCTTTTCGAGTCCGTCGATCCCAAGGCGGCGGCGGGCGACTGGACCCGCATCCTGCCCGTCGTCCGCGATCCGGGACTCTACCGCAGCGAGGCAGAGGTCCGCCTCAGCTCGCAGAACACGTACAGCCTCGACCTCACGCCCGAGGGGCGCGGCGACCCGATCTTCGAGTTCAACGCCGACCCGATCCGCAACCGGGCCGTGCTGACCAGCCTGCCCGGCATGTACTGGAGCTTCCCCGTGACCCGGGCCCGCCCCGGCGCGACCGTGCTGGCCCGCCACGGCGACCCCCGGATGGCCAACCAGAACGGCCGCCACGTCCTGCTGGCGTCGCAGTTCTACGGGCCCGGCAGAACGGTCTTCATCGGCTTCGACAGCACCTACCGATGGCGGTACATCGCCGAGGACTTCTTCGACGGTTTCTGGGCCCGGCTCGTCGACCGCGTGGGGCGGAGCAAGGCGCTCGGCGGCCGGTTCCCGTTCCAGGTCCATCTGGGCAAGAACACGTACCGGGTCGGCGACCGCGTCGCCGTCGGCGTTCGGTACTCAGACCCCACGGCCCTCGCCGAGGCGGCCGAGTTGACCGCCGAGCTGGAGGTCGCCGGCCAGCCCCCCGAGCCGCTCCGCTTCGAGAAATCCCCCGACGATCCGGCCGTGCTGACGGCCGAGTTCCCGACCCGGCAGGCCGGCGCGTATTCGCTTCGGATCGTGCCCGCGGCGTCGTCCGACCTGGGGGACGTGAAGGTCTCGACGACCACGTTCCGCGTCGAACCCCCGCGCCGCGAGATCGACGAGCCGGCGCTCAACCGGGCGCTGCTGGCCGACCTGGCGCGCCGGACCGGCGGCCGCGTCTTCGAGCTTGCGGACGTGAGCAAGCTCGACGAGGCCATCCCGATGCGCGAGGTCGCTCGAACCCTCGAAACCCGCGACGAACTCTGGGACGCCCCCCTGCTCTACGCGACCATCATCCTCGGATTGACCGTCGAATGGGTGCTCCGAAAACTCTACCGGATGGTTTGAACGACGACCGCAACGACCCCTTTGAAGCCCCTGGGACCTCCACCGTGTCGATCCTCGACGACCTGCCGACGCTCGAATCACTCCGCGACGACCAGCATGCGCTGCGGGCCGACCTGGCGCGGCTGCGGCGGCGGTTGCGACTGCAACTGGTCCTGGAATTCGTCGCCGAGGCCGTGCTCGCGACGGCGGCGGCCGGGGCCCTGCTCGTGCTTCTCGACTGGCGGCTGCGGCTCAGCCTGCCCGTCCGCCTCGTGCTGGCCAGCCTGAGCGTCGTGGCGATCGTGGGATGGCTCGCGACCCGCGTCGTCAGTCGATGGCGGTCGTCGCGGCTGGACGAATTGTCGCTCGCGGTGACTCTCGACCGATTCCGTCCGGGACTCGGCCAGCAGGTGGCCGACGTCCTCCAACTCCCCGGCCTCATCGACGAACCGGGGGCGGCGGTCTCGCCGGCGATGGTGCGTCTGGCCGTCCGCCAGGCGGCCGACGCGCTGGCGAAGTCGGACTGGCGGTCGCTCTGGAACCGCAAGAGGACGGCGCTGCACGCCGCCGCGCTGGTGCTCGGCGGGGCCGCTCCGCTCGCCTTCGCGGCCGCCGCGCCCGAGGCCGCCCGCCTCAGCTTCGCGCGCTGGCTGACGGGATCGTCCGAGCGTTGGCCGCAGCAGACCTACCTGACCGTCATGGGACTGGACCCGCGCGGCCGGCTCCTCGCTCCGCGCGACGAGCGCGTCGTGATGGAGGTCCGCACCGATCTCCCGCTGATCGAGCCGATCGGCGACCGCTGGACGGTCGGCGGTCGCGGCGAGCCGCTGATGCTTCGGCGCAAGCCCGAGCGCCCGGCCAAGCCCCGCGAGGTGGACCTTCGCGAGCGCACGGCCAAGAACGCGATCCGATCCGGCGCGATGGTCGAGATCGACCCGGTGCGGTTCCGCTACGAGTTCCCGCCGTCGTCGACCTCGTCGAGCTTCGAACTCACCGGAGGGGACGACTGGCTGGGGCCGATCCTCATCGACCGCGTCGACCGTCCCGCTCTGGCCGAAACGCGGCTCCGCGTCAAGGAGCCCGGCGCGGCCGGCTCCGACTTCCGAACGATCGACGCCGGTGGTCGACATCTGCTCTTCCTTCCCGATACGGAGATCGAACTCACGCTGGTCGGAAGCCAGCCGCTGTCGACCGCGGAGCTGAAGATCCACCCCGGCGCGGCCCCCGAGTTGAAGCGGATCGACGACCACGGTTTCATCGCGTCGTGGACGCTTCGCGAGGCCGTCACAATGGAGATCATTCTGACGTCGGCGGCGACCGGCCTGACTTCCAAGACGTCGTTCCTGTCGATCGGCCTGCTCCGCGACCGGGAGCCGCGCGTGACTCTCCGCGCCTCGGGCGTGGGAAGTCACGTCACGCCGATCGCCACGATCCCGCTGACCATCGCGGCGACCGACGACTTCGGGCTCGCCGCGCTCCGGATTCAGGCCGATCGGTCGGTGCTCGTCGAGGAGAAGGACAAGCCTGAGCAGAAGATCGAGCGGTCGACGATCAAGCTGCCGTTCGAGTCGGACCCCTCCCAGCCGACGCTCGACCACCAAATCCGCCACGACCTCGGTCTCCAATCCGACCCTCCGAAGGTCGGCGCGATCCTCCGGTTCACCGGCGAGGCCGACGACCGCTGCGCCCAGGGGGTTCAGACCGGGCGATCGAGCGTTCTGGCGTTGCAGGTCGTCTCGGCCGACGAGTTGTTCTACGAGATCCTGATCCGCCAGCGCGTCGAGCGGACCAAGTTCCTGAACGTTCTGGAGACGACCGAGAAGAACGCGCCGACGCTTGACGGCACTCCGACCGCCGAGGAAGTCGTCCAGGTGATGCGGACTGAACAGTCGGGCGCGCGGCAGCTTGAGCAGATCGCGGGCCGGGTGGCCGACACGCTTCAGGAGATGAAGCTCAACCAGATCGGCTCCCCCAAATCGCACCGTCTGCTTCAGGAAGGCGTCGTCGATCCGATCCGCGCTCTGACCACCGGACCAATGACCGAACTGCGCGGCATGCTTCAAACGCTGGCGGGAGCGGCCTCGGCGCCCGCCGCCTCCAGGGACGCGGCTCGACGGCTGCACGGCGAAGTTGTTACAAAGATGAAGATCATCCTCGAACAAATGTCGCAGTGGGAAAGCTTCGTCGACGTCGTGAACCAGGTCGCCGAAGTCATCAAGATGCAACAGAAAGTTCTCCAGGAAACCGAAAAGGCTCGCGAAACGCGCACGCAGGAGGTCTTTGATGACAAGCCCTAGCCCGCAGCCCCCGCGAGTCAGCCCCCGCGATCGAGTCGACCGGGCGTTGCGAACCATGGCTCTCGCCCTCGCGTTCGCGACGGTCGCGGCCTCCCCGGCCGAGACG
>CALCIC010000536.1 GCA_937907405.1 uncultured Isosphaeraceae bacterium
GTCGAGGATTCAGGGGATGTGGAGTGCGGCGGCTTGCCGCCGCATGGGCCGACGAGGACGCGCGGCGGCAAGCCGCCGCACTCCACATCCCCGGCCCTCCTCCCGGTTCGGCGCCGAACGCGATGGTCCGTGGAGCAGGCTTCGTCAGAAACAGCGCCACACCAAAACTCGCGCGTCGGGCTGACGATCGAAGAACCCTCGCCCGCGTCGGGCTGGCGATCAAAGAACCCTCGGCCTCCCAAGATAGGTGCTGATGGGACAGACTCTCAGAAGCCGTGTTTAAGGTGTCGATCGAACCAGGCGAAGGCGTCCTTCTGCATTTCGAGGTCGAACTTGTGGCCGCCGGGGTAGAAGTTGCAGCGGTAGGCGTCGGCGGCGCCCGCCTTCTCGAAGGTTCGGCGGAGGATGTCGTCGGCGCGATGCATCTCGGAGAGGGTGTAGAGGCCGTCCTCGTTGCAGTTGAGGACCATGGTCGGCGCGGGGGTCCGGAGGCCGAGGATCTCGGGGAAGTCGAGGTCGCGCGGCAAGAGGGGGGTGTAGGCCATCCAGGTGTGCGTAAAGCACTTGTCCAGGAGGAAGTCGCGCCAGGTCGTCATGAACCCGACGGCGACGGCGCATCGGATGCGATCGTCCAGGCCGCCGAGGTAGACGGTCCGCATCCCTCCCCCCGACAGACCGGCGCAGCCGACGCGGTTCGGGTCGACGTCGGGCCGAGCGCAGAGGACGTCGAGGGCGCGCTGGTCCTCGACGACGTAGACGCCGGGCCAGGTGGTGCCGGCGCTGAGGAGGCTCTTCTCCATGACGTGTTCATGCGCGCTGGCGAATCGGTTGTACCGCTTCACGCCCTCCGCGTCGTTCGGCTCGGGATCGACGCCGTTCTCGCGGATGCGAGGGGGCACGTCGGCCGCCCGGACGCGCCGGCTGGCGAACGGGAACGTGTCGTGGACCAGCACGGCGTAGCCGCGTTTGGCGATCTCGTTGGCCCAGGCGACGCCGCCGTAATACTCGTTCTGGTGGGCGACGACGGTCTCGGTCGGCTCGTCGCCGATCCGGGCGATCTTCCGCCAGCCCAGGAACTTGTTGCCGCCGTGATCGTGGAGCCCCAAAATCGCCGGCAGCGGCCCCTTGGCCCCGACGGGTTTCAGGAAGACGGCCTCGGTCCGGGGCCCGCCCGGAAGCTGCCAGGAGAGCCGCTCGATGTGCAGACCGTCGAACTCGACAGTCGAGTCGACCCGGACCTCGGGTTCGCCCCCCAGGTCGACCGGCGCGATCCGGTCCCAGGTCCGCTCCCGCGCGGCCTTGCGCCAGTCGTCGACCGACTTCCAACGATCCGTCCGGAACGACATCCGCGCGGGGCCGTCGCCGAGCACCTGCTTCGACAGCCAAGGGCCGTACGCTCCCACCATGTTGGGTTTCGGCCCCTCCGGCGGAGAGGAGGCCGGCCCCTCCTCCGCGTCCGCCATCCGGACGCCCCCGAGAAGCAGGACGACGCACAAGGACGCCAGGCGAGACGAACGGCCGATGCGCATCATGATCTCTTCCTCTTTTGGACAAGGCGCGGACTCGACGCTCTCTGGGTAGTCCGACGACCCGAGCCTGATTCCAAGACCTCGGAACACCAGCCCGACGCGCGAGCGAGGGGGATCGCCCGGGGAAGCTCGCGGCGCTCGTCACGACCCACGCGTATCGTTCCCTCGCTTGCGCGTCGGGCTGGTAATAGATCAAGGCGTATCGGGGCGTCGCTCAGGCGGTAGAGTCAGGAGGTCGCCCGCATCTCGACGGGGTCCCAGCCGATCATCCGGCTCTCGAAGTAGCTCTTGTTGGCCAGGAGCGCCGGGGCGGCGGCGCGGTAGCCGAAGACGGCGTCCTCGTAGACGGGCTTGGCCTCGCGGACCGACTGGAAGAACTTGACGAAGTGGTCGTACCGCGCGTCGTAGCCGGCCGGCGCCTTGAACTTCTCGACGCCTTCGTAAGCATTGGTCTTGCGGGCCCTGGGCGGCAGGGAGGCAAGCTTGGCGGCGATCGCGTCTTGCTGGGATTTTGAGAACGTCTGCACCGAGTTGTAGCCTTTCAGCTCTTGCTCGGCGGTCGGCCAGGACATGCCCACGCGCTTGAGTTCGAGCGAGTCGAAGCCGACGGAGACCACCCCCTCGTCGCCGACGAATCGGAACGCGGTGGCGTCGCCGCCGCCGTCCTCGAAGTCGCACTGGAGCGAGAGCGTGAAGCTCGGGTGCGCGTCGGTGGCCGGGTAGTCGAGCAGGCCGAGGATCACGTCGTAGACGTCGCGGCCGTCGTCCCAGTATCGCATTCCCCCCATCGCGGCGACCTTGTTCGGCCCCAGCGCGCCGATGGCGTGGTGGACGCCGGTCAGCAGGTGGACGAACAGGTCGCCCGCCACGGCCGTGCCGTAGTCCTGGTAGTTCCGCCACCGGAAGAACCGGATCGGGTCGAACGGCCGCTTGGGGGCCGAGCCCAGGAACCGGTCCCAGTCGACCGTCTCGGGCGAGGCGTCGGTGGGAAGCGTGTACTGCCAGGCGCCCAGCGAGGTGTTGCGGTTGTACCGGGCCTCGACGACGTTCACCTTGCCGATCGCCCCGGCGGCGATCATCTCCCGCAGCTTCTCGAAGACGATCGAGCTGGCGTACTGGCTGCCGACCTGGAAGACGGCCTTCGTCTCCTTCTGAACGGCGATGACCTCGGGGCCTTCCTCGATGGTCTGAACCATCGGCTTCTCGCAGTACACGGCCTTGCCCGCGCGCATGGCGTCGATCGACATCTTCGCGTGCCAGTGGTCGGGCACGCAGAGCAGGACCGCGTCGACGTCCTTCCGCGCCAGGATCTCACGATAGTCGACGTACGTGTCGATCCGATCGCCGTACCGCTCCTTGACGTGCAGCCGCCGGCCCTCGTACAGGTCGGCCGCGGCGACCAGCTCCACGCCGGGGACCTTGAGGGCGCAGTCGGTGTCGATGAACCCGATGATCCCCGTCCCGATCGTGGCGATCCGCACCTTGTCGTTGGGGCCCGCCGCGGGAGCTTCCTCGCTCCTGGGAAGCAGCGCGTAGGCCGTCGAGGCGACGGCGGCCGACGTCAAGAAGGTCCGACGCGTGTTCTTCGATCCGGCGATCCGCATGGCGAGGCTCCTGTCCGCTTTGATACGTCCGACGTTCTCGGAACAGCATAACCGGGAACGAACCGCCAGGGCCAGAGGCTCGCCGCCTCGGGCGCTGCGAGGGGTGAGCGTCTCGAAAGTGGGTGGGAAGTCTCGTCCAACAGAGGCGGTTGATGG
>CALCIC010000537.1 GCA_937907405.1 uncultured Isosphaeraceae bacterium
TGAAGACCTCGGTCGTCAAGAACTTGAGGCATTCGCGCTGCTTGGCGCCGGCGACCGGGACGATCGGGTCGCGGGCGTTCTTGTCGGCCTTGTGGTCTCGCGAGACCGACTGGCCGGCGACGTACTGCGACGACAGGACCGCGGCGTCGCCCCACTGGCTGAGCAGGATGTTGAACGCGCGTCGCATCCTGGCCCACGATTCGCCGTCCTTGACGACGCGCGCGTCCAGGTCCTTGAGCAATTCGGTCGCCATCTCGATGCGGCCCTTGGCGAAGGCGCAAGGGTCGGCGCCGAGGTCGTACCGATTGACGTACGGGTCGTCGTTGAGGATCACGTCCTCGTCGGTGGCGTAGACCAGATCGTGCTCGGCCGCCCGGGAGGCGATCTTCTTCAACTCGGCCTCCTCATGGCCGTCGATCTGCTTGTAGCCGTACTCGATCGCCCAGTAATCGTAGGGGCCGATCGTGGTGGTGTAGTAGTCGCCCTGCTTCACCCCCTTGGGGGCGATGTTGATCGGGGGGTAGTCCATCACGCTGCCCGTCAGCCCCTTGACCCGGGTGATCGTCGTGTCGTGAAGCTGCTCGGCGGTCAGCATCGTGCTGGACTTGAAGTTGTGCCTAAGGCCCAGCGAATGCCCCACCTCGCGCATCACCACCGCCTTGAGAGCCTGACCGAGAAACCCTTCGGGGAGTTCGTCCTTGGGCTCCGGCTTCTTGGCGTCCTTGTCCTTGTCTTTCTCTTTCTCCTTGTCCTTGTCCTTGTCCTTGTCCTTGTCCTTGTCCTTTTCCTTGTCGGAGGAAGTCTGGTCGGGGCCGGCGAGGACCATGGCGGCGAGGCCGAAATCCTGGGCGAGCCCCTGTTGATAGCTGCACAGCCCACTGGTTCCGCGCGACAGGTTCTGGGCGAGTTGCCACTGAAACAGCCCCTGATCGGCCGGAATGAACGTCGGCGTCATCTGTCCGGGGGTCTTGTTGAGCATGTCCACGGCGCGCGACGGCATGCCCTGGGGAGATCCGTAACCCATCTTCGACGCCAGGATCGGGCTGATGACCTCGCCGACGCCCAGGGTGGTGGAGGCGACGTCGCCGTTGGCGGCGGTCGAGCTGCCGACCAGAAGGGCGTACTCCTGCTTCCAGTGCCGAATCCAGCTCGCGTCGAAGATGACGTCGCCGTCGATCATCTCGCCGGTCAGTGGATTGGAGCGGAAGCACGACCGGGCGAAGGTGCGGTTGGTGGTGATCCAGCGGAGGGTGCAGTAGTTGGTGTCTTCGGGGTCGAAATCGTCGCGGCCCGCCTCCTGCCAGCGGACGGCGATCGCGTTGCGGTAGCCGATCTTCTCGAACGCCTTGTTCCATTCGAGGATGCCCTCCTCGACGTAGGGCCGGAATTCGAGCGGGACGGTGTCCTCGACGTACCAGACGAGCTGCTTCTTGGGGGAAGAGAGCTTGGCGCGCGGGTCGGCCTTCTCAAGCCTCCACCGGTTGATGTAGCGGACGAAAGCGGTGTCGGGGCTGGCGCTGCCGAAATCCTTGGCGGCGTTGAGGAAGTAGCCGACGCGGTCGTCGGCCGCGCGAGTCCTGTAGCCCGAGTCTGGCGTCTTCATCACGCTATAGTGGATGACGACCGTCAGGCCCCTGGAATCGGCGAGGTTGTCGTCGCCGAAGCGACGGCCGCCGGCGTAGGTCGCCTCGACCTCCAGCTCCAGGTTGTTGGCGAACCCCTTGACCTGATGCCAAGTGGTTCGCGACCGATCGATCGATCCCAGGCCGAGTTGCGCGAAATCGGTCATGAAGATATCGGAGAAATCGATCACGACCGATCCTCCGCGGGCCAGGTTGATCGACTGGATGGGCAGGGCCATGATGATCGAGTCGGTGTAGTTCTGCTTCACCGCCTTGTCCAGCGGGGTGCCCGCGGGCGCCTTGAAGTGGATGTTGCGGCGGACCACCTGCACCCGATCGCCGACGCGGCGGAAGACGATGACCAGGTCGTCGTCGCCGACCGGCATTCCGGCGTTCGCGATCCCTCGGGCGATCATCACAGGGATCAGCAACGGTTGGTTGAACTGGTTGGGGAGGATCTCGGCGTAGAGATGGTCGCCGGTCTTGTAGAGAGTGAACAGTCCGTCGATCTTCTCGGCGTCCTTGGTCAACTCCTTGAAGTCCTTGAACTTGGACGCCGACGACCGTTGCTCCGGCGCCATCCCGCCGGCCCTCGCCGCGGCGGTCGGGCTCTCGACGTCGGCGGCGTTCGGCGCGGGCGACGGCGGCTTCGCGACCTCTTGCGCCCGGGACGTCGAGGCGGCCGCGAGCGCCGCGAACGACAGGAACGGCACCCACCACCGACGACCGTTGCGACTCATATGAAAGCTCCTCGATTTCTTCCCTGGCCGGATCGCGAGCGAGACGTGGGCCGTCGGGCCGCTCGTCACGCGAGATCGGCGCCGGAGACCGAGAAAAACCCCGGCGCGGCGGTCGCCAAGCGCCCGAGAATCCCCCCCGTCTTCACCATATTGTTACAGTCTCATCGTGCCGAAACGACGGGGGGTTTGCAAGAAGCGGGCTTGCGGGATGCGCGGGTTCCGCGCCCGACGGCGTTGTTTTCGATGCTTTCGTCGAAATCGATTTCATCGACTCAATCGGCGGTCGTCCCGGTCACGCGCCACGCGCCTCGTCGTCGATCTCTAATACGCCCTCTTCGCGCAACTGTTCGGCCCGCGCGGCGAGCTGGCGGCGGACTTCCGCGAGCTGTGGGGACAACCCGTCCTTGGGGACGCCCTCCAGCACCCGTTCGCCCGCGACTGGGCGGTCGAGCCGGCGGATCAGGACGTCCGCCAGCTTGAGTCGAACCTTCACCGATGGAAACTCCGACTCGTCGAGGTAGGCGCGCATCAGGGTCACGGCGTCGTCCCAGTCCTTCTTGTCCAGGACCGCCTTGATCAGCTCCACCCACTCCGGCTCGGGAGGCCGCCACCGCGTGAACTTGCGCCTCATCTGCTTGTAGAATGAAACCGCGGCCTCGGTCTCGTCGGCTTCAAGATGCCTTCTGAGCGTCCGCAAGGCCGCCTGCGACGGGTCTTCGCCGGTCGCTGCCGCCGCTTGCTTCTTCTTGTTCTTCTTCTTGAGCTTGGCGGCTTTCTCGGCGCGTTTCCGAACCTTGTCCGCAACCCAGCTCGACTCAGACGCCTTACCTCCTCCCCTGCCCTTCAAAACTCGGCTGACGCTGAAGAGGTCCCAGCCTTCGCAGTCGACAAGATCCGCCCTCAACAGGACGACGCCCGCAACGAACCCGACCGCCGCGCCGCCGGCATGGGCCAGGGCGCTCGAGACCGCGAACCGCGTCGCCGTCGTGCTCAGGGTTTCATAGGCGATGTAGAACCCGGAGAACCAGAGGATCGGGATCTCCGCGGAGATTGGTCGAAACCCGAGGAAGAAGATGCAACTGAGATCGTTCCGAGGCGCCCAGACCAGGCAGATCGCCATCAACCCGTAGATCACGCCGGAAGCCCCGAGCATATGGCGAATCGGCTCCGGGTGGGCCAACAGTTGGATCAACCCGCTCTCGGCGGCCCCCATCGTCAGGTAAAGCGCCGAGAAGCCGACCGCCCCCAGCTTCCCCTCGACGATGATCCCGAACGCCCAGAGAAAAATCATGTTGCCGATCAGGTGGACGAGGCCGATGTGCATGAACACATTGGTCACCCACTGGACCGGATGGACGCCGCCGCCAAGCTCCAGCGTCCACTCCTCGAAGTCGGCCGAAGGGAATAGGACGAAGGCCGCGACGTTGAGGACGATGATCGCGACCGTGGCGATCGGCCGGTGATAGATCGGCGCGTCCGTCCCCCAGGGGATGATCATCCAACGACCCCCTCGAAATCGATCGGCCAGTCGCCGCTCACCAGAACTTCCACGATTGCGTGGCGACCACGAAGATCCCCAGAGCCAGATTGGCGACGAAGTGGCTGATCACGCAGGCGGAGACCGACCGCGTCTTCCAGAGCAGTCCGGCCCAGATCAGGCCGGTCAAGAGCGCCGGGAGCCATTCGGGATGGGCCAACGCGAACGCCGCCGCGCTGATGACGGCGGCCGCCGGCGTCACCTTGCCGATCGGCACCTTCCAGAACTCCTGATCGATCAGCCAGCGCATCAGGAACGACCGCCAGAACAGCTCCTCGAACACCGGCACCAGCGCGACCAGGCCGATGAACCGGACGACGATGAACGCCCATTTTCCCGCCGGGCTGAGAACGTTCGGGTCGAAGGCCGTGCGTTCGCCCCCCATGAACGGCAGGGCCGGGTAACGGCCGTCGAGCCCGATCCAAAGGCCGATCACGAGCAGGCCCGCCGCCGCGGCCAATGCCACGGCCGCCGGCCCCGGCGCGGGTCGGAGGTCGCGCCAGGTCGCCCGGTAATACCACATCAGGGCCGCCACGATCGCAGCCTTCGCCGCGTAAGCCGCCGGATACCAACCTGTATTCGGCAGGCTCCCTTCGAGGCTCGAAAGCGCCACGTAGGCGAACATCGGCGCGATGTAGGGGATGTAGTCGCGCTCGGCGGCCGACGAGCCGTCGAGAGCGGCTTCGGTCGGAGCTTCGACGGAAGAGGGAGAAGGCGCTGACATCGACGGTCTCCATGCGGCGGGTTCAAGGTTTCAGGCGGCCTCGGATCGATCCAGGCGGGCGAGCAGCGCGGCGTCGTCGAGTCGAGGGACGATGAGATCGGCCCGATACAGGCCGTCGGCCGGGCTGTGCTCGTGGGGGACGCCGACCACGTACGCCCCGGCGGCTCGGGCCGCATCGACCCCCGCGCGGCTGTCCTCTAGAACTAGCACCGATTTCGGCTCCTTGCCCAGCCGGGCCGAGGCTTTCAGGTAGATCTCGGGATCGGGCTTGCCGTTCTGAACGTCCTCGGAGCCGAGCACGAACGCGAATCGATC
>CALCIC010000538.1 GCA_937907405.1 uncultured Isosphaeraceae bacterium
AAGTCCTGGTACATCGCCCCGTCGACGGGCGAGATGAACGGCTTCACCGGCTACGCACTCGGCAAGGACGAGCCCATTGAAGGGGTCGATATCCCTCGGAAATACCGGGTGATCCAGGGCCTTGAAGGAGGGGAGATCCGGCCCGGGGCGGAATACCTGATCTGGTTCAGCTTCGAGGCCGGGACGCCGGAAGTCCCCACCTTCGTGAAGATCGACCTGGTCCCGCCCGGCCCCGAGATCCAGGCGCGGATCGCGGCGACCGCGGCCGCGCTGAAGCGGTCGGTGAAGTTTCCGGAGCCGGTCCATGCGGCGTTCGCCACCCCCGACGGCAAGCGGCTCCTTGCCGCCTCCAGCTCCGCGCTTTACGGAGCCGACCTGGAGACGGGGCAGGTCCAGAAGCGTTGGGACGGGGCGGGGAAAGACCCTCGCACGGCGGCCTTCTCGCCCGATGGCAAGCTCGCGGCGGTCGGCTGCGGCGACGGCAAGGTGTTGATCGTCGACATCGACGCCGGCAAGGATCTGCGCGCCTGCGAGGGGCACTCGGGTGCTGTCCGCTGCGTCGCGTTCCTGCCCGACGGCAAGCGCGTCGTTTCCGGCGGCGAGGACCACACAGCCCGGCTCTGGGACGTCGCGACGGGCAAGCAAGTCCGCGCGTTCGAGGGGCACACCGACCAGGTGCTTTGCCTGGCCGTCTCTCCCGACGGCCGGCGGATCGCCACCGGCCCGAGCATCGAAGACAAGGCGGCGCGAGTCTGGGACACGGCGACCGGCCGGCTCGTCGCCAAGCTCGAAGGCAACACGGAGGCGGTCTATGCGCTGGTGTTCTCGGCCGACGGGAAGACCGTCCTGACCGGCGGCGAGGACACATCGCTCCGGCTCTTCGACACCGTCAGTGGCCGGCCGATCCGCCAGTTCGAGCCCAACAACGGCGGGAGGGTTCATGCGGCGGCGTTCCTGACCGGCGGCAAGCTCGCGGTCGTTGGGGGCGACAACGCGTTCCTGACGTTCTGGTCGGTCGAGAAGGGGCGTTATCTCAGCGCGTATGAAACGGCGTCCCCGGGCTTCGCCGCCCTCGCCCTATCCCCCGGCGGGCCGTTCCTCAGCGCGGGGGGGGACGGCGTCGTCGGGCTCTGGACGCCTCCCGGCGCCGAGGCGGCTCCCACGGGGCCGACTCCGACGCAGGCCGACCTCGACTTCCTCAAGACGGTCAGTCGCGACCTCGACGACGCGGACCTCGCCGACCTGGCCGAGCGGAAGGACCTGACGATCGATGCCGAGGAGGGGATCGACGACGCGGGGCTGGAACACCTCGCGCGGCTCGTCAATTTGGAGTGGCTCGACATCCACCGGACGGCCAAAATCCGCGGCCCGGGGCTCGCCCACCTGGCCAGGCTGCCGAAGCTGACGAGGCTGGAGCTGAGCGACGGGCTTTCGGATGCGGCGGCCGCCCGCCTGGCCCCGCTGAAGGGGCTCAAGAGGCTCTCGCTTGATCGCACGGAGGTGCGCGACTCGGGCATGGCCGCCCTGAAGGGGATGACGGCGCTGACGGAACTCTCGCTCGACGAGACGAAGGTGACCGACGCCGGCCTGGCCGCCCTGAAGGGCATGGCCCAGATGGAGTGGCTCTCGCTCGGCAACGTGCCGGTCCGCGGCCCCGGGCTGGCCAACCTGAAGGGGATGTCGAAGCTCAAGAGCCTGTCGTTCATCGCCGTGGCGCAGTCCGAGCCGAGCCCCCTGACGGACGCCGGGCTGGTCCATCTCGAGAACCTCCCCGCGCTGGACTTCCTGAATCTGGACCAGACGTCGGTCACGGACGCCGGGATGGCGTCCCTCCGGAAGATCAAGACGCTGAAGCATCTGTCCCTCCTTGGCACGAGGGTCGGCGACGCCGGGCTGGCGCAGCTCGCGGCCAACCCGGGCCTCGCCGAGCTGTTCCTGCACGGGACCAGGGTCACCGACGCCGGCCTGAAGCCCCTCAGGGGGATGAAGTCCCTGACCCACCTGAGCCTGCGGGCGACCGGGATCACCGACGCCGGGCTCGCCCACCTCGCGGGGATGGCCGAGCTGTCGGGGCTCGACCTGGCCTTCACCAGGATCGGCGACGCGGGGATCGAGCGCCTGAAGGGGCTGAAGGGGCTGAAGTCGCTCAATATCGCAGAGACCGACGTCACCGACCGCTCGATCCCGATCATCGGCGGATTCGAGCGGCTGGAGTTCATCAATCCGAGGGACTCGAAGATCACCGACGCCGGCGAGGAGCAACTCCAGAAGCTGCTCCCGAAGCTCGAAATCGACCACGGATGAACGGCTGGCCGTCTCCGCGTCCGAGGTGCGCCGGACGGTCGGGGCCGAATGACGGGGCGAGCCGCCCTTCGTCGTCCGGAAAGTGTGTACGATACGGAATCCGGGCGGCAGGACGCACCAGTGAATTTGGGCGTGTCGACGAGGGAGGGTGCGAATGGTGAAGAAAGACGAGGGGGACGCGCTTAAGCCGGCTGAGCCCCCCGCCGTGGCGGATTCGTGGAAGAGGATCGAGGCGTGGCTGGACGCCCACCTCCCGCCCTACAAGAAGACACTCAAACCGGGCATCTCGGATAAGGATCTGGCGAAGTTCGAGAAGGCTATCGGGACCGCGCTCCCCGAGGACGTCCGCCAGTCGTGGCGGATTCACGACGGGCAGCGCGTCCTCTCCGACGACGTGCTGGAGGCGCTTCTCGAAGAGGACGAGGACACGGAACCCCAGGATTTCATCGGCATCATCTTCGGTGATGCGCTGTTGAACCTTGTCGCTCGGAAATGCCCGGCGACCGGCGATTCGGCACTCGGGCAATGGCAAAGCTGGGCTGAGATCGCGGACGAGGATTACAGCGACGTGGACCAGTCGCAGACCTCCTCCCCGGCGGGGGCCATCAAGCGATGCTACGCCAATCGCGGCTGGATCCCGCTCGGGGCGTTGACCGACTGCGACTTCTTCGGTGTGGACCTCGACCCGGGTCCCAACGGCGTCATCGGTCAAATCATCAACTTCGGGCGGAACGAGGAGAAGAAGTACGTGCTGGCGACCAGTTGGGCTCAGTTCCTCTCCGACGTCGCCGACGAGCTCGAGGCGGGCAACTTCGCGATCGACCTGCGGCAAGAGCACGAGGAATTCCGCATGGTCCGCCCGCGCCGCGGAACTCTCCGGAGTAACGTCAAGGAATGGTCGGCGGCCAAGCTCGCCGGGAAATTGTTGGAGTGAGGCGCAGAGGATCTCCCCTCCTTTCTAGGGGAGACGGCGACGTCCTCCGGCCGTGACGGAGGATGGTGCCGAGGAAGGGCTGCGCGAATCTGGGGGTGAACTGGTTGTCGCGTCGGGTCGCGATGTGGCAACCGCCATCGCCCCTGCCAGGTCGGCCCCTAGCTGCTCGCGTCACCTCCTGGATCGAGACAGCCTTTGGCGAGGAGTCAGCATGGCCGTCGAGTTGTTCTCGAAGCCCTCGGGACGTTCACTCCGCCGACCGGCTCGGAGGTTTCGATTTCATTCCAGGGCTTGGGAGCGGTCAACGATGTTCGACGCGAGCGTGTGGAAGGGGCGGAGTCGCCGGCTCGGGGCGTGGGCGGCGGTCGGCGTGATGCTGGCCGGCTCGGCGCTCGGGGCCGAGGTGAGGAAGTTCGAGGGTCATGCCGACGCCGCGACGGGCGTCGCCTTCTTCGCAGACGGCCGACGCGCGGCCTCGTGCGGCGAGGGCGCCGACTCGACGGTCCGCGTGTGGGACGTCGAGACCGGCCGCGAACTTCAACGGTTCTCGGCCGGGGGCGTCGGACTGTCGGCGCTGGCCGTCTCGCCGGACGGCAAAGCGATCCTCGCGGCCGGCCGAGACCATGTGATCCGCCGCTGGACGGTCGACGGCCCCTCCGACGCCAAACCAAAGCGATTGGAAGGCCACGAGGATGTGGTCAACCACCTTGCGTTCTCGCCCGACGGCCGCTTCGCCGCGTCGACGAGTTGGGACGGCACGGCACGGCTCTGGGACGTCGCCTTGGGTAAGGAGCTGCGGAAGCTCGAAGGCCACCAGGGATCGGTGAACGGCGTCTCGTTCTCGCACGACGGCCGACGACTCGCGACAGGCGGGGCCGACCACACCGTCCGGATCTGGGATGCTTCGACCGGGAAGGAGACGAGGAAATTCGAGGGGCACGCCGGCTGGGTCGGCGACGTGGCCTTCGCTCCCGACGGCCGCCAGGTGGCATCGGCGGGGGGCAAGGACGAGCCGGTCGTGATCCTGTGGGACGCGTCCACCGGCGCGGTCGTACGACGCATCGACGCCCCGCCCGACGCCGGTTGGGGCGTCGCGTTCGCCGGCGGCAGACGGTTCCTCGCGATCGAGTCGGACGCCGTCGTCGTCTTCGACGTCGCGACCGGGCGCGAAACGAATCGGCTCGCCGGGCACGGAGGCCAGATCTACGCCCTCTCCGCTTCACCCGACGGCCGGCGGGCGCTGACCGGCGGGGCCGACAAGACGGTGCGGCTGTGGGATCTCGACGCGGCCTCCGCAACGCCCGCCGCGGCGCCTTTCGACCCACTGGCGCGGGCCGCCGCCCTTCGCCGTGAGCTGGAAGGGATCGATGACGTCGATCGAGCCAGACCGCTGGAATACGCCTTCCGGCACGCGGTGCGCGAGGCGGCGGCCGGTTTCACCGAAGTCGAACCCTCGATCGACTCAAGACCCCGCGAGTTCACCAGGGTCGTGCTCAACGCCCACAAAAAGGGGTTCGACGCGATCAAGTTCCGCACCCCGGCCGGCAAGGGCGCCTGGGACTTGCGCTGGCGGTTCGTCGTCCCCAACGGCCCGGACGGCGCGCCGGTGCGGCGGTTCTACATCGTCGCCGAATCGGGAGACGTGCGGGGGCCGACCGAGTTCTCGCAGACCTTCGACGAGCCGGTCGAAGGGCTCGACA
>CALCIC010000539.1 GCA_937907405.1 uncultured Isosphaeraceae bacterium
TGATCCTGACGCTGAAGGGTCGGCTCCGGTATTCGCCGAATCCGAGGCGGAGTTCATGGGGCCGCGGGCGACGCCGATGGGTGTGATCAACGCCTGCTGCGCGCTTCGAGAGGCGCTGGACAGACGGGTCCGTCGCGACGTGGGGCATCTCAGGAACGCCCAACACATCCGCGTCTTGCGGGTGCGGCGGTTGTCGCGCCGGTTCGTCGAAGTGGTCCGGACCGACGGCCTTGGCGAGGCGTGTCGGAAGGCAAGGCGAAAGCTCGTCGACAAGCTGCTTCCCTTGCGGACGCGCTGAGCCGCCGCATGCGCGAAAGGGACGGGCGACGACCAGTGAGGCCGACGCCAATCCCTTTTTTCCCCGATGGAAACAGGACCGCACACGACTTTATCGATGTGCGGCGCCATCGCAAGCAGGGGGAGGTCAGGCGGCCAGGCTGTCTCGAGTCGGCGCGGCGATCCTCGCTTCGATCAAGACCTCGCGGATTCCTTGAGTGAGAGTCGGCTGCCGTCTCCAATCCGATCGAAAGCGTTGCAGCGTCGTGGAGAATCGAGTCGTCGCGGCCCAGGAACGCAACTCCTCGAGCGAGATCATCAGGTATCCGAACGGCGCGTCTGCAGGGATCTCCAGGTCGGGTTCGACGATCTTGATCGGCACGCCGCCCGTCAACAGCGAGGTTCGGAACCGCTCCGGCTCCAGGTAGAAGTGTTCGTGGTGCGACCGCCACATCTGGTAGCGGGTATGGCAGAGCACGCGTTCGAACTGCTGCTCGTTGAGGTGGGGCGAGTCGATTTCGGTGTAGGGGGCCAGGGTGGGGATGTAGACGAACCCGCCCGGGTCGAACTGATGGACCAGAAAATCGACGAGCGCGACCCGAGATTCGGTCATATGGCCGACGAACGCCCAGGGGATGTGTCGGTCGTGAGAACCGTCGTCGAGATTGTCGACTCGTCTCGACTCCCGGGGAGTCAGGCCGGAGAACAGAAACCGGTATTTGGATTCAACCGCGGAGTCGATCCAGGCGCTTTGATCGGCGAGCCCCAGATCGAGGAACAGGTCCGCATCGACTGCGAACCCCAATTCGCAGACTCGCTTGTACCAGGGGGTTTGGACGCAGTCCATGGAGCAACTGACCATTGACCGGCAGCGTCGCCTCAGGCTCTTCAGGGCGGCGAGGCCCCCGCGTTCATCTCCATAGCTGACGACGATCTCGGAAATGTTCGAGAGGGCGCACCACTCGTACTCGCCGGGAGGGCAATCGTCGAGAGTCGTCACGTGCGCTTCGATTCCCAGGTTCGCGAGGGAATCGGCGAGCCTTCGGCCGCACAGGTTGTAGAAGTAATTGACGCTGCCCGGCACGAGGATCAAGGCTCGGGCGACCGGGTCGGCCACAAGATCGGATCGCTTGTTCAATCGACTCTCCTTCGTGCAGGCTGGCTGGGCCTTCGCCCGGCCGTCTTGCGCCGCCGCCCCGGCGACGTCCTTCGACGGACCGCGTCGAGCGACCGCTTCAGCGGCTGCTCGGGACGCCGACACGCTCAATTGCGACCAACCAACTTCCGTTTCAGGACCGACCAGGGGGACGTCCGGCCGCGCGTCGCGGCGTGTCCCGGCTCGCGCCGGCGGCGTCCCGACGTTTCACTCGGCGCCAGCTTGTGCGTATCGATCACGAGTTTTACGTGGTGTTGAGCGATCTCGTCGTCGCGATATCGTTCGGCGACGTCCGCGAACAAATCGAGTGCGTCGTCACGCCGTTCTTCCTGGAGAAGCAGGACGACCCGCGACAGCTCCATCAACGCCCGGGGATAGCCCTCGAAGCGCTCGGCCGACCGGATCAGCAGCCGTTCCTTGGTGTTCAGATCGAGATCGCGCTTGAAGTCGACGGCCGCGGCTTCGGCGGTCAACGCGTTCTTGACCCCGAAGAGCACGGTGCCCCACTTGGCGAGGTCGCCGAATTCCACGTAACCGTTCTCGCTGAAATACTCCATCGAGATCGGCAGCCAGGGGTAGAACGAATAAATGTAATCCTGGTGGGCGATGACGCTCCGGCCCGGTATCAGCGCGGTGTAGAACTCGCGGATGACGTGCTGATTGATGTCCCAGCCCCAGAGGATGTCGACGAACAGCAGGTCGATTGGTCCGGCGGTCCAGCGCTCCTTGCGAATGTCGCCGGCCACCTCGCGGACCATCGCCGCGTTCTCGCCCAGCAGCTCTCGGAACACGCTCTGGAACGGCTCGCCCACCCCGATGCCGCGATCCTTGAGGCTGTGTTCGATCATGAACTGGTTCGTGATGAACAGATCGTAGCTCACCACCGGCGGATCGTCGGGGCTCCATTGCACGCCCGACTGCCGGACTCCCTCAGTCAACGCACAGGTCGAGCCTCCCAGGTAGCAGCCCAGGTCGACGATCTTCCCCGTCGACGAGGCGAGATCCGCGGCGAGGTACGCCAGCACCTGACGCTCCTCAAGGCCGAGCATGGCGGGGAACTGCCGCGCCCTGTCGGATAGCGGATAGGTCTTGAACGCCTCTCCATGGATCAGATGTCGCATCAGCTACTTCTCCAGAGGTTCACGACTGGATCACGGGAACGTCTCGGGCCGACGAGCGCGTCGTAGCCGAGCGAGCCGGCGGACGGCCGGATGCCCGGCGCCGCCCGGCGACGAGTTCTCATGCTCGATACAATCGGCATATCCGACGACGCACTTGAAAAGCGTTCTTGCTCGACTGGGACGCGGCTTTCGTCCGATCTTGGACGACGTAACGGCCGCGAGAGCGGCGCGGCAGGATAACGGCGAGGCGCCGCATGGTCAAGCTCGCCTGACGCTCAGATTCGGTTCCCGACTCTTGCCGATCGGGCGTCTCATTCAGGCGTCGTCGATCGCCTTGACGGAATTCCAGCGAACTGATAAAAGCCGCCGATCTTGTTCATTAGGCCGGCTTGAAGCGCGGCGAGGCGGACGCGCCGGCGGAGGCGTCGCCGCCGGAAGCAAGACCGAGGCGTCGATTGCGGGGGAGGATCAACGTGAACCGGGCCGGCGTGACGATCGCAATACCGAACTGGAACCACGAGGTGTTTCTTCCCCGATCGATCGGCGCGTCGCTGAACGCCGTGCGATGCCTGCGCGAAAAGGGGATGGACGGCGAGGTACTCGTCGTCGACGACGCCTCCCGCGACGGCTCCGCAAGCCTGTTGCGATCGTTGGAGGCCCGACACAGCCGCGACGGCCTCCGCGTGATCATTCAAGAAGAGAACCGAGGTCTGGCCGCCACCCGGAACTACGCCCTGGTCGAGGCACGCTTCCGCTCGGTCGTCTTCCACGACGCCGACAACGAATTGATCGGCGAGAACCTCCCGCTCTTCGTCCAGAGCATCGACGAGACCGGCGCGGCGGCCGTCTACGGCAACCTCCTGGTGCGCTACGCCAATCGTCCGACGGCGTTCTGGGTCAACAGCAACGAGAGCTTCCAACCCCGCGTGTTCGACTCCAATTTCATCGACGCCTTCGCCCTGTTCGATCGCGTTCAGTTGATGGACCTGGGCGGCTACTGCCAGCAACAGCAGACCTGGGCCGATTGGGAGTTGTGGCTGCATCTCGCCACCAACGGCTGTCGGCTCGTGTTCGTTCCGCTCACCTTCGGCGTCTACCACGTCCTGCCCAACTCGATGCTCCAGGCGACGACGGATCATGATTCCATCAAGCTTAAATTCAAACGAATGTTTGATCAGGTTGGCTTCCGAAAGGGCCTGCCGCTGCGAACCAAGCACGACCGCTACTTCCCCGGCGTCGGCGTCGTCTAATTGAACCTCGACCCCAATCTCGTGCGAGTCTCGAACATGACCATGACCGCGACCAAGTCGTCGACGAAGCGTCTTCCACGGTTGATGACGATCGGCAGCGTCTATCAGACCGTCCTCGAATTCCTCGACGGACTGCCGCAGCGGCCGGCCGAGGAGCCACTTTCGCCGTTGGACTGCTACCTGATCCACCTGGCGATCGAGTTCAGCCCGCGCCGGGTCGCCGTCGTGGACCTGGCCTGCGAAGCGACGTGGGGCGCCGGGGCCGTCGTCTGCCTGTCGAACACGCGGGTCGGCCGCGTCACGTCGCGCGCCGGCGGCTGGCAGGTTTCGCCGGGCAAGCGGTTGCACCAGTTGATCGCTGATTTCGCGGCCGACTCCGAGCTTCCCGGCGGCGCCGACTTCAAGTCGATCGACGACGACGACGAAGGCTTCTGGAGCACGTTCGCGGCCTCGCTTCGGGGGCGCGACGACCTGATCGTTCTGATGCCGGCGTCCGCATTCGGAGAGCCCGGCGACGACGTCCTCTCGCCGATCTTCGAGTCGGCGCCCGAGGCCGTCGTGCTGATCGTCGGCAACGGCCGGATCGGCGAAGACCCCTCGACTCGACGGTTGATCGCGGCGCTGCACGAGTCGCCGGATCTGAACGGCTGGTTCCTTCGCGAGCATTCGCCCTCGCTGACCTCCAGCGGACTCGTCGTCGTCGCCGGACGCACCAACCGCTCCGCCGTCGACCTCGTCCAGAGAATCGAAACGACGTTCACGACGAACTACGACTTCCTGACCCTCGTTCGCGATTCCTGCCTCTATGCGCTCGAGCGCGGCATTCAGGGGGAACTCGACCCGCATCACGTCGGTCCCAAGCTCCTCGACTCCCTCCTCCGCGACGATGATCCGGGCAGTCCCATCATCGAGTCGGAGCTTCGACGCGAGATCGCCCGCGAGACGATCCAGCGCCTTCAGAGCAAGGTGAAGCGCCTGGAAGCGCAGGTGGTTCAGGAAGAGAATCGCCCCCTCGCGCACTCGTCCATGCGTCGCTCCGCGCGGCGGGTCGTGCACTTCGGCCGACGCTACCGGCAGATCTTCGCCCCCAAGGGCAGCATGCGCGAGCGCGTGGCGCGGTCGATGATCCAGAGATC
>CALCIC010000540.1 GCA_937907405.1 uncultured Isosphaeraceae bacterium
TGATAGCCATGCCGGACCAGGTTACCCAGGTCGAAAAGTTGTGGCCATACCTATGGCTCCCGGGGGGCTGACGACCCGACACTGATTCCGAGACCTCGTAATACCAGCCCGACGCGCAAGCGAGGGGGACCGCCCGGGGAAGTTCACGGTCTTCCTCGCGACCCCCGGATGTCGTTCCCTCGCTTGCGCGTCGGGCTGGTAGGAGGATCTCCCGTCGTCGTCGACGAGGGACTCGTAATCAGAAAGCGTCGGGCCGTCAGCCCGAGGGGAGAAGGGAATTCGGCCCCGTCTCGTTTGCATCCCAGAAGCAAACAGCGCTGGAGGATCGCTACTTGGCGAACTCGGCGTGGGGATGCACGGTGTAGAAGTGAAGCCCTCGGCGCGCGTCGAAGAACCGATAGAACGGGACGGCGCCGTCGGTCGGCTGGTCGAGGACGTGGAAGGCGACCCCCTCGGCCCGGAACAGCCGGGGGCGGATGACTTCGCCCTGGGGGTTGGGGGTGTAGAAGTTGTCGACCCGGCCGCGGTACGCGAAGATCGGCCTCGCGCCGGGGGCGGAGGCGTCGGGGACGTAGGCGGCGATCCCGTCGCTGGAATAGCGGGCCGGGGCCTCCGGGCCTGGCGACAGCGTGTAGCGGTGCGAGCCGGTTCGGACGTCGAGCCAGCGATACAAGGGGAAGGCGCCCGGGCGGGGTTCGGGGTAGACGTAGCCGACGAAGCCCTCGCGCTTCAGCCGCGTGAGATCGAAGCGGAGGACGACGGAGTCGGCGGCGTAGTCGATGCCGCAGAAGACGCCGTAGTCCCGGAACGCGGCGGCCCGCTTCATGATCTCGGCGTTGAGCTGCCGGTTCACGGCCTCGGCCTGGCCGTCGGCCACCTGGGTGGCGATCTGGTCGAACCGCTTGCCGAGGAGCTTCGCGAGCAGGCCGGCGACCCCCTCCAGTTCGGTCCGCTTGACCTCGTCGACGTCCACCTTGAACCTCGGCGAGCCGTCCATGCCGGCCTCGACGTTGACGCTCGCCTTGATCTCGAACCGGAACTTCCGCCAGCCCTCGACGTGCTCTTTCGACCGGCTCACGCGCTCGGAGATCGGTCCCGAGGCGACGGGCTGAAACTCCCCCTCGGCCGTGAACGTCGCCAGCAAGCTCCGACGCTTGGGGTCGAAGCCCGCCAGCCGGTACGAATGCACCGATCCGCGGTACTGCCCCTCCTTCTCGAACGGGCTCGGCGGCAGCTTCTCGACCACGCCCGCCACGAAGTCCCTCTCAAGCCTGACCTCCGTCGCAGACCGGGCCGCGCCGGGAGCGGCCCCGACCGCGAGAACAAGCGCGAGGAGTCCGAAGCGATGCGTCATGGCCGCTGGGTCCGCCTGGAGGAACAACCCGACTTCGAAACGCCGGCGGCGTTCTAGCATGATCGGGCCGGTTCGCCCAGCCGAACTCCAAGCGGCCCCGAGCCGCCGCGCTTTTCAGATAGGCATTTTTAAGCCAAATTAAGGTCGCCTTAGAAATTCTTCACATTAAGGAGGGTTCATCGTCTTGAGGCGATCGTGGCGGGTTGCTATCTTGCGTGGCGACACGATCCGCCGGTTGGAAGCGGACGGCTTTCCATGACCCCCAGATCAACGGGAGACGAAGGCGATGAGACGAGTTCTAATCGGCGTGACGGCGGCGGCGCTTTGGAGCGTCGTGGCGGCCGACGTCCGTGCGGGCGTCGTTAGCGACTTTTTCGTGGTTGGCGACATTTACGCGACGATCACCAAGGAAAACGGCCCGAACCTCGTCGACCGGTATAGTTCAGATGGCGCATATATTGATATGATGCCGATTAGACCGATCGCCTTGGGCGCAAGCGCGCGAGGGCTCGCCTTCGGACCCGACGGCCTCCTGTACGTGGTCCAGTCCTTCCCCGGTCCTGCAAGTAAGTTCGAGGTCCAGTCGTACAACAGTTCCGGCGTCCTCCAGGACAGGTACGCCTACGACGGTCCGGGCTCGTACCTCGATGGCAATATCTCGTTCGGGAAGATCGGCTTCGACGACTCGGGCCATTTTTACGTCGGCTCCGGCGGCGGTCTGGTGCAATTCACTCAGGGTAGCACGGAGTCGGGGCGCCTGTTTTTCCCCACGGCCGGCAGCGGCGTCTTCGATGTCAAGGCATTGGCCAACGGCAACCTGCTCGTGGCCTTGCGGAACGACGTCTACGAGATCGACGGCTCGGGGACGATCTTACAGGACCTTAAGCATGTCGGAGGCGGGGGCGGCCTCGACTTCGCCGATCTGAGAGGCATCGAGTACGACGCGGGCGCCGGCGTCCTGTACGCGACGATGTTGGGATACACCGGTCATTCCTACCAGATCATGAAGATCGACTTCGCCACCGGGGCGCTGCTGGGGACCAGAAGCTTCAATTACGCGGACGACCTGTCCCTGTCCGCCGACGGCCGACTCGTGGTCGGCAGCCGGACCCAGTCGCCGATCACCCTCGACGAGGACCTGAACCTGCTCAACTCGCTCTCATCGTCGCAGGACACTCGGATGTTCGTGACCCAGTTCGGCCCCGCCGCCGCCGTGCCCGAGCCCGCGTCGATCGCCCTATTGGGATTCGGCGTCGCCGTCGCGACGTTGGGGGCCGCCGCCCGCCGCCGCCCGCGTTGAGGCCGAGCGGGGGACGGCGACGCCGTCGGCCCATGCTCAGAGCGTCAATTCCGCCTTCACCACCGGCTCGTCGAACGGCCGGGTAAGGTGGAAGCCGAGCTTCTGGCAGACGCGGAGCATCTCGACGTTCTCGGGCAAGACCTCGCCGACGATCCGGGCGAGCCCCTCGTCGCGGCCGACCTGGACCACCCGGCCGAGCAATTCGGTCCCCAGCCCGCGGCCCTGGAACTGGTCGCTGACCAGCAGCGCGAACTCGGCCTCGTCGGTCCCCCGGATCTTGGTCAGGCGGCCCACGCCCACGATCTTCCGCTCGCCGGTCTCCGGATCGGTGAAATCGCCCACGAGGGCCGTCTCGCGGTCGTAGTCGTTGAAGCAGATCCGCGTCAGCCGCTCGTGGGCGACGCGCGTGCTGTATTTCATCGCGTGGAAATATCGGAATGAGACCGAACGTTCCGAGAGCGTGGCGTGGAACGCGACCAGCATCGGCTCGTCCTCGGGACGGATCGGCCGGATCACGAGGCGCTCGCCTTTGGAGGACGTCCAGGGGGAGACGTACTGCGACGGATAGGGCCGGATCGCCGGCCGGGGGAGGTCGTCCTCCTGGATCACCAGGTCGTGGACGATCACCCGGGCGTCGAGCACGATCATCCGGTCGGGGGAGGCGAACAGCGGGTTGACGTCGATCTCCTTGATCCAGCGCTGCTCCATGACCAGGTTGCTGAATCGGACGAGCAGCCGTTCGAGGGCCGCGAGGTCGACCGCCGGGCCGCCTCGAATCCCCTTGAGGGCGGCGTAGATCCGGGTCTGCTCCATCATCCGGCGGGCGAGCGTGGTGTTGAGCGGGGGCAGGCCCAGCGCGCGGTCGTCGACGATCTCGACGTGTCGACCGCCGGCGCCGAAGAGGATCACCGGGCCGAACGAGGGGTCGAGGGTGCTCCCCAGGAGGACCTCGCAGCCCTCGGGCTGGATCATCGGCTGGACGCCGACCCCCTGGAACGCGCCGGGACCGGCGTACTCGGCCGCCGACCTCTCGATCGCCCGGAACGCCCCCCTGACGGCCTCGGCGTCGAACAGGTTGAGGCGGACGCCGCCGACGTCGCTCTTGTGGGTGACGGACGTGGAGTTCAACTTGACCGCGACCGGGAAGCCGATCGCCTCGGCCGCCTCGGCGGCCTCGTCGGCGGTCTGGACCACGGTCGTCGGCACGGTCGGGATCTCGTAGAACGCCAGCAGCCGTTTCGATTCCGCCTCGGTGAGGATCGTCCGCCCCTCGCTCCGCGCCCGGGCGGCCATGGCCTCGGCCTGCTCGCGGGCGCCCTCCGCGTCGTCGGCCTGCGATCGAGGCGTCTCGTACAGGCCCTGAAGGTTGTACGACGACTTCCACATCAACGTGAACACATGAGCGGCCGTATCGGGGTAGGAGTAGGTCGGCACGCCCGCCTCGGTGAGGATCTTCGTCCCCTCGTCGATCGACTCGCCCCCCATCCATGCGGCCAGGACCGGCTTGCCCAGGATCTTGGCGTGCCGCCCCAGTTCGGCGGCGACGGCCGTGGGGTCGGTGGCCGCCTGCGGGGTGAGGATCGTCAGCAGGCCGTCGACGCCGGGGTCTCGGGCGAGGATTTCGATCGTCCGGCCGAACCGAGGGGCGTCGGCGTCCCCCAGCAGGTCGACGGGGTTGGCGCCGCTCCAGCCTTCGGGGAGCGCCGCGTCCAGGGCGGCCGTCGATTCGGCCGAAAGCTCGGCCAACTCGCCCCGGTGTTCAAGCAGGGCGTCGGCCGCGATCACCCCCGGGCCGCCGGCGTTGGTGACGATCGCCAGCCGGGGCCCGCGCGGACGGGGCTGCTTCGAGAGCACGTCGGCCATGTCGAAGACCTCGGCGATCGAGTCGACCCGCAGCACCCCCGCGCGGCGGAACGCCGCGTCCAGGACGTCGTCGCCGCCGGTCAGCGTCCCGGTGTGCGACGCCGCCGCGCGGGCCGACGCCTCGACCCGGCCCGCCTTGAGCACGATGATCGGCTTCGAGAGCGCCACCTCGCGCGACGCCGACAAGAACGCCCGCGCGTCGCCGATCGACTCCATGTAGACCACGATCGACCGGGTGTGCGGATCGTCGCCGAGGTAGTCGATCAGGTCTCCCCAGCCGACGTCGAGCATCGACCCGACCGAGACGAAGGCGCTGAAGCCCACGTTCTCCTTGCGGCTCCAGTCGAGCACCGCGCTGTCGAGCGCGCCGCTCTGGCTGATGTAGCCGACGCTCCCCGACCGCGCCGCGTGCGGGGCGAACGTCGCGTTCAGGCCGCTGTGCGGCCGCATCACCCCCATGCAATTGGGGCCGATGATCCGCATCCGCCCCCGCCTCGCATGCTCGACCACCTGGTGTTCGAGCCGCTCCCCGGCCGGCCCGGTCTCCCGGAACCCCGCCGAGAGCACGACCGCCCCCTTCACCCCCGCGTCGACGCACTCGCGGACCACCTCCGGGACCGCCGCCGCCGGCACCGCGATCACCGCCAGGTCGACCGCGTCGGGGACCGAGGCCACGTCCTTGTACGCCTTGATCCCCATCACATTGCGGCGGTTGGGGTTGACCGGATGAATCGTGCCGCCGAACGGGCTGCCGATCAGGTTTCGGACCACCGACCTGCCGACGCTGCCGGGCTTCTCGGTCGCCCCGATCACCGCCACCGTCCTCGGCTCGAAGATCGCGTCCAGCGGCCGCCGACCCGCCCCGCCGCGATCGTCGCGTTCGTCGATTCCGGTTGCGTAAATCATTTAACCGTTCAATCTTATAATGAGTTCCCGGGCTCGGCCCGTCGAGCGTCGGCGCGGGCCGTCGACGACGTAGTGTACCACCGACCTCGAAGCGATTCCCATGGGTTCCCGCCCCCCGCCGCGGCCCCCTCCGGCGACGATCGCGCCCCCGACGCTGGCCGCGACCAAGGGTTGGCGTTCCTGAAACGCACCTCCAGCCGACTCGAACCTGAAAAGGACTGGACTTGAGGAGTTTTTCGGGAAACAATCGAAGCGGTTCGATCCCGAAACTCGATGATCGACGTCGAGCCTCCCTCCCTCGTCCATCGCATCGACGGCCCGCCTTCTCGAAACCTTCCTCCTTGGAGCTTCGAGCGTGGTTATGAAGCAGCAAGATCGGACTCGGCTCCACCGAACCTCCTCCCGGACGCATTGTACGACGCCGATTCTGGCGACGGTCGTATTCGTCCTGACGACGGTTTCGTGGGGCTCGGCCCTGGGCGACGATGCGGCCAGGACCAAGGAGGAGGGGGTCGCGTTCTTCGAAACGAACATCCGGCCCTTGCTCGTCACGCACTGCTACTCGTGCCACGCCGCCGATTCGAAGAAGATCAAGGGGGGCCTCACGCTCGACACGAAGGCGGGCTGGGAGAAGGGGGGCGACCTCGGCCCCTCGATCGTCCCCGGCGACCCGAAGAACAGCCTCTTGATGGAGGCCGTGCGGTACGAGGACGAGGGATTGCTGATGCCCCCCAAGGGCAAGCTGCCCGACGCCGACGTCGCCCGCCTCGCGCAATGGATCTCCATGGGCGCCCCCGACCCGCGCACCGGCGCCCCCGCCCCGGCGGCGTCGGAGGGGACGGGGATGTCGAGCCCCGAGGCGATCGCCGAGGCCCGCAAGACGTGGACGTACCGTCCCCGCGTCGACCCCCCCGCGCCCGAGGTCGTCGACCACGCCTGGGCCGCGTCGTCGCTGGACCGCTTCATCCTCGCCAGGCTCGAAGCCAAGGGGCTGCGGCCCGCCCCCCCGGCCGACAAGCGGACCCTGATCCGTCGCGCGACGTTCGACATGACGGGCCTGCCCCCCTCGCGTCAAGAGATCGACGCCTTCCTCGCCGACGAGACCCCCGACGCCTTCGCGCGGGTCGTCGATCGGCTGCTGGCGTCGCCGCGGTACGGCGAGCGCTGGGGGAGGCATTGGCTGGACGTCGCCCGCTACGCCGATTCCAACGGGCTCGACGAGAACCTCGCATTCGGCAACGCCTGGCGGTATCGCGACTACGTGATCGCCGCGTTCAACGACGACAAGCCCTACGACCAGTTCGTCCGCGAGCAGATCGCCGGCGACCAATCGACCGACGCCGAGACCGAGGCCGCCGCCCGTCATGAGTCGCTGATCGCCACCGGGTTCCTCTCGATCGGCCCCAAGGTGCTGGCCGAACCCGACCCGGAGAAGATGCGGATGGACATCGTCGACGAGCAGGTCGACGCCGTGGGCCGCGTCTTCATGGGCCTGACGATGGGGTGCGCCCGCTGCCACGACCACAAGTTCGACCCGATCTCGACGGCCGACTACTACGCCCTGGCCGGGATCTTCAAGAGCACCAAGACGATGGACTCTTTCAAGATCGTGGCGAAATGGCACGAGAACTCGATCGCCGACGCCGACGACCTGGCGCGCAAGGCGGCCCACGAGGCGCGCGTCGCGGCCAAGAAGAAGGAGATCGACGAGGCCGTCGCCGGCGAGACCGCCCGCATCAAGAAGGAGAAGGGGGAAGCGTTCGCGATCCCCAAGGACGCCGAGGCCAAGCTCTACGCGCCGGCCGTCCGCGACCGCCTCAAGAAGCTGCGCGAGGAGGCCGCGGCGATCGACAAGGAGGCCCCCGAGGAGCCGACCGCGATGGGGGTGGTCGACGACGCCGTGGCCGACGCGCCGATCCACGTGCGCGGCAGTCACATGACGCTCGGCAAGATCGTCCACCGCCGCGTGCCGACGGTCTTTCACGAATCGACGAGCAACCCCGACTTCGACGCCGCCGCGAGCGGCCGGCTGGCGCTGGCGCGGTGGCTGTCGGCCCCCGAGCATCCGCTCACCGCCCGCGTGATGGTCAACCGGCTCTGGCGGTGGCACTTCGGCAAGGGGCTCGTCCCCACTCCCGACAACTTCGGCCGGAACGGCGAGCCGCCGACGCATCCCGACCTGCTCGACTGGCTGGCGAGCCGATTCGTCGAGGACGGGTGGTCGATCAAAGCGATGCACCGCCGCATCCTCCTGTCGTCGACCTATCGAATGAGCTCGGACCACGACGCCCGGGGGGGCGAGGTCGATCCCGAGAACCGCCTCTACTGGCGGGTCGACGTCCGCCGACTCGAGGCCGAGGAGGTGCGGGACGCGCTCCTCGCCGTCGCGGGGGTCCTC
Source organism: uncultured Isosphaeraceae bacterium (assembly GCA_937907405.1). Taxonomy (GTDB): domain Bacteria; phylum Planctomycetota; class Planctomycetia; order Isosphaerales; family Isosphaeraceae; genus Paludisphaera. The sequence goes on from CALCIC010000540.1 coordinate 7,822, forward strand.
GATTCGAAGATGGGGGGCTCGATGCTCGCGGTCAAGAACCGCGACTACTTCTTCAACCACACGTCGAAGGACACGGTCACCTACGACGCGCCCCGACGTTCGGTCTACCTGCCGGTCGTCCGCAACAATCTCTACGACGTCTTCCAGCTCTTCGACTACTCCGACGCCGAAGTCCTCAACGGCGACCGCCAAAGCTCGGTGGTCGCCCCCCAGGCGCTCTTCATGATGAACGCGCCCCTGGTGATCGACCTCTCCAACCGGCTTGCGACCGCGCTCCTGGGCGATCCCGGCCTCGACGACGACGGCCGCCTCGCCCGGCTTTACCAGACCGCGCTGGGACGCCCCGCGACGGCCGACGAGATCGCCCGCGCCGGCGAGTTCCTCCATCGGTTCGCGGCGATCTCCCCCCTCCCCGCCGATGACGCGGCCGGGCGGCGGCGCGAGGCCTGGAGGGCCGTCTGCCAGGCGATCGTTTCATCGAACGAATTCTTCTATATTCGTTGAAGGATAAAGAATCATGAATCCGTTCGAGTCCGAACTCACGACGCGGCGGCGGATGCTCAAGCAGACCGCGATGGGCTTTGGGTCGTTGGCGTTCGCGGCGATGCTCGACGAGCAGGCGCGGGCCGACGCCGCCCGCGACCCCCTGGCCCCCAAGCCCCCCCACCTGAAGCCGAGGGCCAAGCGCGCCATCTTCCTGTTCATGAAGGGGGGGCCGTCCCAGGTCGACACGTTCGACTACAAGCCGAGGCTCCAGCGCGACCACGGCAAGGACCTGCCGTTCGCCAAGCCTCGCGTCCAGTTCGCCCAGACCGGCAAGCTGCTCGGCTCCCCCTGGAAGTTCCGGCGCTACGGCGAGAGCGGCATCCACGTCAGCGACCTGTTCCCGCACGTCGCCCAGTGCGTCGACGACCTCTGCATCCTCAATTCGCTTTACGGCTCGAACCCGGCGCACGGCGGCGCCCTCTTGAAGATGCACACGGGGAGCGACTCGTTCGTCAGGCCGAGCCTGGGCTCTTGGCTGGTCTACGGCCTGGGTTCCGAGAACCACAACCTGCCGGGGTTCATCACCATCTGCCCCACCCTCGCCCACGGCGGCGTCCGCAACTGGGGCTCGGCGTTCCTGCCGGCGCATTACCAGGGCACCCCCCTGGGAGTCGCCAGCCAGCCTTCGGACCAGGCCCGGGTCCGCTACATCCGCAACCCCGCAGAAACCCTCGAAGAGCAAAGGCTTCAGCTCGACTTCCTCGCCCGGGCCAATCGAGACCACCTCGAAGCGACCGGCCCCAACCCCGCGCTGGAAGCGCGGCTCGGTTCGTTCGAACTGGCGTTCCGGATGCAGTCGGAGATGCCCGCGGCCCAGGACGTCGCCGACGAGTCCCCCGCCACCCAGCGGCTTTACGGCCTCGACGACCCCGTCACGGCGAACTTCGGCCGACAGTGCCTGATGGCCCGACGGTTCGCCGAGCGCGGGGTGCGGTTCATCCAGGTCACCCACAGCGACGCCGCGGTTCAGTGGGACCAGCACGGCGACCTTCGCAAGGGGCATGCGAAGAACGCCCGCGAGGTCGACCGCCCCATCGCCGGCCTCTTGAAAGACCTGAAGGCGCGCGGCCTGCTCGATGACACGCTCGTCATCTGGGGGGGCGAATTCGGCCGCACGCCGACCGTCCAGGGGGCGGGGGACGACGGCCGCGACCACAACCCCGAGGGCTTCACCATGTGGCTCGCCGGCGGCGGGGTCAAGACCGGCGTCCAGTACGGCGCGACCGACGACTACGGATACTACGCCGTCGAACAGAAGATGCACGTCCACGACTTCCACGCGACGATTCTTCACCTCCTCGGCCTCGACCACGAACGGCTCACCTACCGCTACGCCGGCCGCGACTTCCGCCTGACCGACGTCAGCGGCGTCGTCGCCAAGGAAATCCTGGCCTGAACGACCCGTCCCGACGGCTCGCCATCGCCCTCGCTCGCGCGTCGGGCCGGGATTCGGGGCTCACGACGCCAATCCCGGCAATCCCTGGCCGTCGCGGTAATGGGACGCGCCCTCGCCGCGTAATCCTCATGGACGCCGCGCCGATCGGGGCGCGCGGCGGTGGAGACGAAGCGTAGTCGAGGGGGGCTGTTCGATGCCGAAATCGCTCACGGACCCGGAGGTTCAGGCCGCATTCGATCGGGCGGCGGCGGGAAGGCCGTTCGCCTCGCCGGAGGACTGGCGCGACGTCTGGATCTACTTCCTGATGGTCGATCGGTTCAATCGCGACGACGGCCGTCCGCCGGCGAACCTCCCCTACGACGCGCCGTTCGGCGGGTATCAGGGGGGGACGTTCAACGGGGTCCGCGACAGGCTTCGTTACATCAAGGATCTGGGCGCCGGGGCGGTCTGGCTCTCGCCGGTGCTCAAGAACCGCCCTTCCGACGCCGGTTCGTTCCACGGCTACGGCATTCAGGACTTCCTCTGCCCCGAGCCCCGGTTCGCCTCGGCCCCCGGCAAGGAGGAGGCCGAGCTGCGGGCCCTGGTGGACGAGGCCCACGCGCTGGGGCTTTACGTGATCTTCGACGTCGTCCTCAACCACGCGGGCGACGTCTTCGGCTACAAGGACAAGGGCTCGGCGACCGACTGGTCGTCGTCGGTCTTGCCGATCGAGTGGCGCGACGCCGCCGGCCGGGCGCGGCCCGACTTCCCGGCGATCGAGAACCTCCCCGCCCCCCTCCGCCAGCCCGACGGCCTGGTCTGGCCGGAGCAGCTCCAGCAGAACCGCTACTTCCGGCGCAAAGGCAAGGGGGGCGAGGACGGCGGCGACTTCGAGTCGCTCAAGGAGTTCGTCACCGACGGCGTCGAGGACGGCGTCTTCCCCGTCCGCAACGCGTTGATCCTGGCCTATCAATACGCCGTCGCCCGCTACGACGTCGACGGCTTCCGCATCGACACGCTCAAATACATTGAGCGCGACTTCGCCCAGACGTTCGGCAACGCGATGCGCGAGTACGCGCTCAGCATCGGCAAGAAGAACTTCTTCACCTTCGGCGAGGTCTACGACGGCGAGGACCGGATCGCCCAGTTCATCGGCCGCAACACCTCCGATTCCGGCGACCTCGTGGGGGTCGACGCCGCGCTCGACTTCCCCCTCTTCTTCCACCTGCCCTGGGTCGCCAAGGGGTTCGCGCCGCCGACCGACGTGATCGACGTGTTCCGCGTCCGCAAGGCCGTCGAGCGGAACGTACTCAGCAGCCACGGCGAGGCCGGCCGCTACTTCGTCACGTTCCTCGACAACCACGACATGAAAGAGCGGCTCCGAGGCGCGTCGTCCGACGCCGCCGACCCCTTCGACCCCCAGGTCGTGCTCGCGGCGACGCTCCTCTCCTGCCTCCAGGGCATCCCCTGCCTTTACTACGGCACCGAGCAGGGCCTGCACGGCCGGGGCGGCAGCGACCAGAACGTCCGCGAGGCCCTCTGGGGCAAATCCAACGCGTTCAACGTCGCCCACCCGTTCTACAAAGCGATCGAGAGCCTCTCTGCGATCCGCGCCTCCCAGCCCGCGCTGCGGTACGGCCGCCTCTACTTCCGGCCCGTCTCGGGAGACGGCGTCCACTTCGGCGCCTCGCCGTTCGCCCCCGGGGTCCTGGCCTTCTCGCGAATCCTCAACAACCAGGAAGTCGTGATCGTCGCCAACGCCGACGCCGGGTCTCGATTCGACGGTTTCGTCCTCGTCGATCGGTTCATCCACGGCCCCGGCGACCCCCTCCGCTGTCTCAACAACCCGACCGCCGCGCCCCCCGGCTCGATCCAGCGCGGGTCGGGCCTCGAAATCCACGAAATCGACGGCGGTGTCACCAGCGGCCCGGCCAATATGATCCCCGTGAGCCTCGCCCCGATGGAGGTCCAGATCCTCGCCCGATAAGATCGACGATTTGACGGGTTGAATCGGTTCCAAAGAATGAGGGCGGCTTGATGCGGCCGTTGATGTGCGACGTGCATTTCAAGGACGAGGCGGTTCTCGTGCTGAGTTGGTCCGCTGTCGAGGATGGATTCTCGTCTCGGCGGTATCTCCGCGAACCCGTGTCCGCCCTGCTCCATCAGCCAACGGAGATCACGCCTCATGGACGAATCCGCCGCGATCGCCATTGCCGATCAGTCGGCTCGGGCCCGCTTCGGCGGCCGGTTCGAGCGCCTCAGCGCCAATCGGGTCGACCTGGAGTCCTTCAAATCCTCGTATGAAGAAGACTGGCGCGAGGGCCGTTTTCCTCCCGAAGTGACCGAGGCGGAGTTCCGAGAGTTCATCGACGACCTGGAACTCCGCCCGTTCTGGACCGTCGTCTACGTGCTCTACCTGCAAGACGAGGTCGCGGTCGGAACGGTGACCATCGACGACGAGTCCGGCGCCGCCGAATGGGAGGTCCAGGAGCGGTCGGCCGGATAAGGGAACCTCCCCGGCGAGTCGGCCGATCGGCCCGAATGCGTGGTCGATCTCGCCGCGTGATGCCGCGAACCACCCTGGGCTGTTACGATACACGTCCATGGGGCCGCGAGCGACCGTGCGACCGCGGCGAGCATGATCATGACGCATCCGAGCAAAGCCATGAGTTATCGTCTCCCACGAGCCCTGCCCTTCATTGCCGCGATGTCTGTGATCGGGATGGGGGCCGTCGGTCGCGCCGAGGAGCCAAGTCCGCCGGCCGGCTTCCGCGCCGTCTTCAATGGACGAGACCTCGACGGCTGGCACGGCCAGAACCCGCATGAGGTTGCAAAGCTGACGGGCGAGAAGAAGGAGGCGAAGCTCGCGGAGCAGCGCGCCGAATTCGCGAAGAACTGGACCGTCGAGGACGGCGAACTGGTCAACGACGGCCACGGGCCGTACGCGACGACCGACGAGGAGTTCGGCGACGTCGAGTTGCTGATCGAATACAAGACCGTCCCCAGGGCCGACAGCGGCGTCTATCTGCGAGGCGCGCCCCAGGTCCAGATCTGGGACGTGAATCAGGTGTTCGACCCGAAAGCCCCCACTCGGAAACCGCACCTGGGCTCCGGCGGCCTGTTCAACAACACTCCGGGAACGACCGGACGCCATCCGCTGGTGCTGGCCGACCGTCCCTTCGGCGAGTGGAACCAGTTTCGCATCCGCCAGGTCGGCGACCTCGTCTGGGTCCGGCTCAACGACAAGGTCGTCGTCGACGGCGCCGTCATGGAGAACTATTACGACCGCGGCCGACCGCTCGCCGCCAAGGGCCCCATCCTTTTGCAGACTCACGGCGGCGAAATCCGCTGGCGAAACATCTTCGTCCGCGACATCGACGCCGCGGAGGCGAAGCAGATCCTGTCCAAGGAGCGGGAAGAAACGAAAGCGAGGCTCACGCGGGCCCTGACCCTGCATGCGACGTTCGACAAGCAGTTGGATGCGGACTTCGCGCGCGGCGACAAGTCGTGTTACGTCTTGCAGGGAGCGGACCTCCTCACGGCCGCGCCCAACGACGAGGTGCGGCTGGCGCCCGACGCGGGCCGCTTCGGCGGCGCGCTGCAATTCACGAAGAAGAGCAACTACCGCCCGGTTTTCAAGGACGAGGGCGTCCTCGGCTACAACGCCAGGAACTGGAACGCCTCCGTTTCCGTCTGGCTGCGTCTGGACCCCGACAAGGACCTGGAGCCCGGCTATTGCGACCCCGTGCAGATCGTCGGCGACG
>CALCIC010000541.1 GCA_937907405.1 uncultured Isosphaeraceae bacterium
AGTCCTTGCTACGTATATACTTTTCAAGTTCTCAAGTTATCTCCCTCTACGTAGGGCGGTCAGAACGCTGGCGTTGACTCCACAAGCCGCCAATAGGACCGTAGGTTTGTTGGATTCTTATCTTTTGCCACCGTGCATCCATCGCGAGGGGGCGGCAGCTTTTCCAGGTCGTCAGCCGCTCGATAAATCGGCGTGAGGTTTTTCCACCTACCGTTGTCCAATCGCTCACCAAGCGCCCCGGGAAACGCTTTGTCGACAGCTTCATAAACCACCTGCGCCGGAACCGGGATCTTCTCGGATATCAGGTAGTCGTAGAGCCAACGGGCGACCTCGCCCCGCCTTTCCGACGCCTCCGGTCCCGGCTTCTTCTTCTCGACCGCCGCCCCACCCTTCCCGGGTCCGGCCTCGACCGCTTCATCGGCATCAACGTCGTCACGGACGCCCGTCCATTCCACGGTCGCATGCTTGCCGTCGACAGCGAGCCGATAGCCGATCGCTGGTTGCGGGGGAGCAAGGTTGTTCTTGACCGTCAGTATCAGGCACTCGCCGGGGCGGTCTTTGTCGCGGGCGAACATGAGCAGCGACCGCACCGCGTTGACCCACGCGACCGAACCGAGAACCCGGCCCGCCGCTCCGATTTGTTGCCCCTTGGGCTTGCCCGTGTGAGTGACCAGAACGCACGCCAGACCCGCCCACGCCATGTACAGTGACAGCGGCGTCAACAAACCCCGTAACGGCGAGTTGCCGTTGTCGTCGACTTTCCCGAGATGGTTCGGCGCGGGGTCGATCACGACCATTCGGCAATCAGGGGTCCGGCAAACCGCGTCGTGCAACAGGTTCAGGTCTTTTAGCTGAAACCCGCCTAGTCGCGACGCCTTCATGAACCGGATTTTGGATCGATCCGCCCCCATCTTGATGAGACGGGGAACCAACGTATCGCCGGGGGCGTCTTCGGAGTTGATGATCAAGACGCCCCCGCGCTCCGCACACTCGCCGTCCGCGAACGGCCATTCGTCGCCGTTGGAAATAATCGACGCCAGCTTGCACGTCACGAACGACTTGCCGAGTCCGCCCGGCCCCGCTATCGTCGTCAGTTTGCCGAGAGGGATTCGCCCCGGCCACAGCCATTTGACATCCTCCGGTTTGACGGCTTCGGCCCCAAGCGTAGGGTCGTCCGGGTCCGATTCCGGGTTCGCCTCGGCTTCGGCTCGCATAATCGCGGCGAGAACGGACATGCCCTTGGGGAACGGCTTCCCCGGCTCGATTCTGGACGCCGCCGCCTCACTGGCGTCGAGCTCCAGCGGCGGGAGGATTCGCGGCTTGTTCATCCCGGCCTCGAAACCCCGGCGGACGTTGTGATTGACTTCCTTGCGGGAAAGCCCCGTCGCCAGCCCAGAATGAGTCACCCTCTTTATGACGGTGTCTTCATCAATCGCCCCGACCGCGACAAGCTGGCCGAGATTGAACGCCGCTCGGTTGATTGCGTCGCCCCGGCCCGGCTTGACCGTCTGGGAAACGATCTCGCATTCCTGTTCAAGAGCCGCCAATGCGTACTCGGCTTGCCGATCGCCTATCGGCGTCGCCACGACTTTCCAACAATGCGGGGGGAGCGGATCGTTCGGCCCCGGCGGTTCGCCCTTCCCCGCCGCAAACCCCGATTGCAAGGCCGCAGCCTCTATCAGCGGGGCCGCGACGGCTTCGACCGTCTCCGGCATCGACAGCAACCGGGCGATGCGGTACGGGCGATCTCCGGTGGCGTCGCCCTTGCGGTTCCACGTTCCCGCCATCCGAGCAACGCGACTGGCGTTGCTTACGGCCGTGTCGACCTTCGCCCCGCCCGTGTTGAACTTGCTCGCGAGCGCCTTGAGCAGCGATTGAACGAGCGTCTTTGACGCTTCGTTGTTCGGCAGGTCGCACGCATAAAGCAGTTGCACGCCGTTGCCCGAATCGACGATGAACGGTTCCGGCCAGCCGTAATCGGCAAGGAAGTCGTGAACCTTGCCGCCAAGCTCGAACGCAGCCCCTTTCTCTCCTTCCGTGGCCGACGCCTTCGGCTCCCCTTTCTCCGGGTCGACGTCGATCAGAATCAGGCGCCGGGCGACGATGTCGGCATCCTTCGCCGCCCGGTCGCCCAACTCCGGGTCAACCGGATTCAGCGTGTAATAAATCCCCGTGTGCGGCGCCGCCGCCAGTTCAGCGACCGCCGCGACGGCCCCGGGGACGTTTTCAAGCGAGACGAGCCGAGACCGCCCGGAAGGAAGTGACCGAATTTCATACGTGCGTTCAGGGTCGAACGCCGCTCGTATGAACCGGCCGATCTCATCCACATCTGGAGTCAGAGCGCCGTCGACCGCCCCGGCCGCGAGCTCATCGGGTTCGTCGGCCCAATTGGACGTGATGAACGACGGCATCGACCCGAGAGTGAACCGATGTTCAGTATTGCAAGACGCGGATTCTTGTGATAAAGTAGTCATAGATGACTTTCATAGCCCCGGGGCGGCTGTCACCGCATAACCCGGGGCTTTTTCATGCCCCAGCCCAAATCGTCATCGATCCTTCGGCCCGCATCGTTCCTGGCGTCCGCCCCGTTGTGTTGCGAGGCGGACGCATCAACACCCCGCCGATCAAACGCCCAGGCGATCCGCCTCTCGCATGGCGGCGGCTATTTGCTTCTTCCGCAAGCGGGACGGGACCGCCCCAGGCGTCGCGGCGAACGTCTTCGACTCTGGTTCGCCGCCGGCTCGAAGGAAGTCCATAACGGCGGCGGTCGTCGTGAAGTACGTCTTGCCGATCTTGAACGCCTTGATGCGACCAGCGATTCTGTGTCGGTGGAGCGCTTCGATCGAAAGCTTGATCCTGCGCGACACGTCGGGAAAACTGACGGCGTTGTCCATCAGTTCGTCAATGTCCGTGTGTCCGCAAACCGGCTCGATTTCTTCCTTCGCGGCGTCCATTGGGGATGCTCCTTGTTCGTGGTGTCGATGCGTACAGACAAGTAATATCAATCCGCCGCCCGCGAAGACAACCGATTGCCACATGCCGACCGTTGCAATACGGCATATGTACGATTGTGTTTGGTACGATACAACGGATTGCAACGGTCGGCGGCTGACGAAACCCTGTAAAAATGAGGGTTCTCGTTTTTCCGGTGGGCGGGACGCATCGGCGGCATGCGACTTTGCGAGCGCGTCAGAAAAACCTTCTTGCAACGCCCTCAACCCACCCGGACGACCGCCCCCTGGGGAACGACGACGATGTCGCAACCGTCGATCGGGTCGCCGTACTCGCAAGGCAGGACGAGCAGCGCCCCCGGAACCTCGACGACGAGCGACCGCTTGACCTTCTCACCGGGGGCGACGCCGTGCGTCTCGCGAACCAGGATGAGCAGTTCGTCTTTCGCTTCGCTGGCGCTCCGTGCATGCTGGTCCACCAACGGGTCAAGACCTTCCCAGGAACGCGAGATTCGACCCGCGCTCACGGCGGATTCAAGCTCATCAAGCGCCACCGATGCGGCAAAGTAGCGGGCCAGCGGTTCGTCGAACCGGTCGACGTCGCTCCCGCCCCTCCGGCTCGCCTCGGATTCGGAGAACTTCTCATCCCAGGGTCGGACGGTGATGCGGACGCCCTCCGCTTCCGGGTCGTCCGTGACCAGTTCGGCCCCGGTCGCGTCCAGACCACCCGAGAAACCGAACCCGAAGTGGTCCGCAAGGAAAAGCTTGATCGTCTGCGCGACCTCGCGAGCGTCGCGGGGTTCGGCGAAATCGGTGATCATCGGCATATCTGATGCTCCTATGTCGTGATGCGTCATGGATGGATAGGGTCCGGGGACGCCCCCGGGCCTCGGATCTTTCGTCTCTCAGTCGTCTTTGTCCGGCGGTTCCAACGTCTCGCCACGTCGCCGCAACGGCCGGGGCGAGGGAATCACTGGTCCGCGTAAAGCATCCGCATTAAACCGACCGCGTCTTGCCGTGCGTCGTAAGCCATACGTAGCGGCGATCCGGGTTCTCCCTCGCCGCGACGCTGGTACCGTGCGTCGCCCGCGTCTTTGCCGAAACGGGCGACCAACTCAGCGCTCCATGCGTCGTCGGCGGCGGTCGCCGTCCTGATTGCGTCGTGAAGTTTAGCGTTCATCGATCCGCCCCCCCCAGCGAGCCACGGGTCCGCTCCGCGCTCGCGTCGTCGCGTACCAGGATCACGACGCCGGGGACGGCCGGATCTTCAAGCCGTTCCCAGGTCGCCAGCCCCGGCCGGGCTCGAATCAGCGTGTCGACTTGATCGGCCGGAAGGGCGATCCACTCCACCCCCGGGCGAATCAGGCCGGAAAACAAGCCCGGCCCTCTTGACTGTGTTCGGACGTCCAGTGACAATGTGGTTGAACCTCCACGGTTCATTCGGATTCCGGGTTCGGCCCCGGGGAGCTTAAGACGCGAGCCCCGGGGCCGTTCTCGTTTCAGGACCGGGCGGATTCCAGGACCGCCAGTTCATCGGCCGTCAAGCTCCGCATCACACTCCCTTCGATTTCCCAGAGCGAAACGCCCGCCGCCCCCAGGGCCTCAAGAGCCGCCTTGCAAGCGCTCGCCTCGATCCGGCTTTGCGGCTTGCGGCGAAGGCAGTAAATCGCGAGTTCCGGGGTCATCGTCGTCGTCGTCTTCATGGCGTGTTCCTTGGTTTGCGTCGTGGTTCCTTGCGGCCGTGCGTTCGGCCGACATGAGAAGTATATACGCAGTCAGAAAATTTGTCAACCATTTTTTCTTACCATGTCTATACATGGACGCGTCAAGGTGGTATACTGTATGTGAGTCGATTAGAATTCCCGTCGCGTATCATCGATTAGGAGGGCGGATCGTGGAGGCACTAATGATGGCCAGAAAGAAGGCGACGACGGGGAAGCCGACAGAAGGGAAGGCGTCCACCATCGCCGTTACCCTTCGCGGATCTAAGGAATGGAAGGCATGGCTCGAATCACTCGCGAAACACACAAGACTTGACGTAGCCAAGGTGATTGACAGAGCAGTGATCGACTTCGCCAAGAAAGAAGGATTCGAGCCCGAGGCTCCAGAGCGTTAATTCCCCCACCCCCGAAAACATCGAAAGCCGCACACATCAGTTACGATGAATGCGGCTTTTCCTTTTTCGTCCCTGTATGGAGCGACCGCCGATGACACGCCGACGACTGGATTGCAACCCCCGCCGCATGACGCGCGGACGCCCCGAAGGCGCGTCTGCGCCGATCGACGAAACGGGGGCGATGCGTCGGGAGGAAGTCGCCAGACGAATGGGGGTGACGCCCGCGACGCTGTCCCGGTGGGTCGCCAAGGGCGCGTTCCCCGCCCCTGACGTGAGGTGGCCGCGCCAGCGATGGAATCAGACGACCATCGCCCCGTTCCTGATCGACGATCGGCCGAAGCCGAATTGACCCCTTGCGAGGCGTCATCCCCCACTGGTCCGCCCCGGAATCGCGACGGCCCCGGGTCGGCTTCATCAACCGAAAGGCGGAACCGATGGCGATCCAACGATTGAACCTTGCCCCCGTCGGCCAATGCGGGCAGGGGAAGCGTCGGCACCACAGCGAGGCGGACGCCGTCCGGCATGCAGACGAGTTGCGGCGATCCGACCGCCACAACCGCCCGACCGCCGGCCCCGTGGTCGTCTATCGGTGCGATTTGTGCGACGCGTGGCACGTTGGCCACGACGTTTGACCTCCCCGCCGCGTTGCAAGGCGTGCCAGGTGTTGCCAGGGCCCCGGCGGACGCCAGAGCCCTCGAAGCTGGCACGCCCTCGAAGCCAGAGCCCCGGCGGTCGCCAGAGCCCTCGATGCTGGCATACCCTCGAAGCCAGAGCCCCGGCGGTCGCCAGAGCCCTCGAAGCCGGCATGCCCTCGAAGCCAGAGCCCCGGCGGTCGCCAGAGCCCTCGAAGCCGGCATGCCCTC
>CALCIC010000542.1 GCA_937907405.1 uncultured Isosphaeraceae bacterium
CGGCGCGCATGGTGCAACGCCATTCGTTCGGTCCGTCACCCGCCGCCGTCGACTGAGGACGTCGACGTCGATGCATGGGGCCGGGGGGACGGGCCGACCCGCAAGTGGGGCAGAAGCATCGGCACTCGACGGCGGTAGACGGCGTACTCTGGGTGGGCGGCGATCAGATCCCGTTCCTCCCAGCGGATCGCCGTGAGGATGTACGCCGTCATCCCGACCGTGAACAGCAGGTGGGTGAAGGTCATCGTCGGGGCGGCCCAGAACACGGTCAGCCAGCCGACGTACAGCGGATGCCGGATCAGCCGGTACAGCCCGGGCGTGGTGAATTGCAGCGGAGTGTACGGGACCGCTCGGTACTCAAGCCACGCCTGGCGCAGGCCGAACAGGTCGAAGTGGTTGATCAGGGACGTGGCGACGAGCACCATCAGCCAGCCGGCCGCGAACACGACGAACACGGCCGCGCGCTCCAACCCGCCCGGAACCTCCCAGACGACCCCGCCCAGCGGCCGCCATTGCCAGAACAGCACGAAGAGGGCGGCGCTCGACAGCAAGACATAGGTGCTTCGTTCGGCCGAACGGGGGATGAACCGGGTCATCCACCGCTTGAATCCCGGTCGGGCCATCCCGCTGTGCTGCACGGCGAACAGGACCAGCAACCCGACGTCGATCGCCAGGGCGGCGGCGAGCGACCCTTGTCGGGGCCCGTCCAGCCGGGTCGGGGTGAGGAAGCCGCCGAGGAACCCGACGGCGTACACGAACGACGCGAGGAACACGACGTAGCACAGAATTCCGTAAGTCAGAATCAGTGGCCGGCGGATCATGGTGGTGCTCCTTTCGGGAGGTTGAGGATGAGGAGGAAGGGAGCGGTGGGAGGTCGTCCAGGCCGGCGGCCCCCCCCACGCCCCCCGACGGCGTTACGCCCGGACGATCACGGTTTCGAGATAATCGCCGGTGATCGCGACCGACTCCCCGCCGCCGTTGCGGTCGTATCGCCGAGCCAGGGCGAGCAGGTCGTCGCGCAGCGATTCGCGCCCGGACGGGTCCAGAGATTCGAAGGCGCGGAGCGTGGGGCCGTAGTAGGTGCGGAAGAAGTCGAGGTTTTCCTCGACGGTGCGAAAGCGGAAGACCGCCGTGCGGCGTTGGCTGGTGATCGAGGCGGCGACATGACCAAAGAGCGAGTCGAGGTGGCCCTCATCGCCCCAGAGGATGGGAGGCTGAAGCGCGGGCGCGGCGGGGAGATGGTGCGAGAAGATGCGAAAGGTGTCGCCGATGAACCCGTCGGGGGTCCAACTCGCCAGTGCGATCCGCCCGCCGGGGCGGCAGACGCGAGCCGACTCGGCCGCGGCCCGGTGGTGATCGGGCGCGAACATGACCCCGTAGATCGAGAGCACGGCGTCGAAGGAAGCGTCGGGGAACGGCAAGTCTTCCGCGTCCCCCTCGAGGAACTTCACGTCAAGATGCTCGGCCGCGGCCCTGATCCGTCCCCGTTCCAGCAGCGCCGGGACGAAGTCGACGCCGACGGCCTCGCAGCCCCGCCGCGCGGCCGCAATCGCGGCGTTCCCACTTCCCGTGGCGACGTCGAGCACTCGCCACCCGGCCTGGACGTCCGCCGTCTCACACAGGTGCTCGGCCTGAAAGACGATCCGCGACGCGACGACGGAGAAATCCCCGCTCGCCCAAACCCCTTGCTGCCGGCGCTTCACCGCGGCGGAGTCGGCGGCCCTGGGATCGGCATCGAATCTGTGGCTCATGGAACGGATCCTCATGGATTCCAGAATGCATGACATAAAGAGCACGACCGGTCGTTCTTTGAAGAATACGACCGGTCGTGCTATAATGTCAAGCATGAGCACCCACGAATTCGAATCGAACCGATCGGGACAAGGAACGCGGTCGAAGCGGAAGCCGCGGGCGGACGGGTTGGAGAGTCGGCGGGCGATCCTCCTCGCGGCCGCCGAGTTGGCGACCACTCGGGGGTTGGAGGGCCTGTCGATCGGCGAGTTGGCCCAGCACATCGGCATGAGCAAGAGCGGCCTCTACGCCCACTTCAGGTCGAAAGAGGAGTTGGAGTTGGCGACGATCGAGACGGCTGCCGAG
>CALCIC010000543.1 GCA_937907405.1 uncultured Isosphaeraceae bacterium
AGCTGATCACGGTGCTCTACCCCGAGCTGGTCTTTCTGGGCGTGCCGATCAACGAGGTGCTCAACCCGTACCGGGCGATGATCGCGGTGCTTTATCCGCCGTCGGATCAGATGACCGGCCTGGTGCGCGCGTCGAGCGTGGTCTACGTCGGGGTCCGGCTGACGTTCGCCGCCGTCATCGTGGCGCTCGGGACGTTCATGCTCCGCAAATGGAATCCCGGCCACAACGAGCCCCGCGAGCTTTCCGACGAGGACGCCGAGGTGGTGGAAACGCTGGTCGAGATCGAGGAAGCAGCCCTCGAACCCGCCTCGGTCGCCGCCGCGTCGGGCCTCGTCCGCCACGAGGGGGGGGCCGCGGACCGGACCGCCGACCGCGGCGCCGTGGCCGTCGCGCCAGGGTGGGCCGACGATCGAGGATTCGACGATTCGAGCGGCGCGACGACTGGACTTCACGTCCCCCGGCGGACGCATCGCCGCGTGGCCGCCGCCCCCAAACCTTATCGCAAGGCCTGGGCCAACCCGATCCTCTGGCGCGAGTTGAAGACCCGCGCCTACGGCACCAAGCCGCTGATCATCAAGGCTTGCTACGTGCTCCTCTACGCGCTGGGCGCGGGCTTCTTCCACAGCCTGGGCCAGGGGTTGGAAGACCCGTTGAGCACGGGACTGGCGCTGATCCCCGTCGGGTTGACCATCCTCAGCCTGGTCCTGATCAACGCGCAGGGAGTCACGGCGCTGACCACCGAGCGCGACACCGGCGCGCTCGACTTGCTGCTGGTCACCGAGTTGTCCCCCGGCGATTTCATCTACGGCAAGCTTTACGGCGCGCTCTACAACTCCAAGGAGATGGTCGCCCTGCCGCTGATCTCGGCGCTCTTCCTCTGGTGGACCAACCGGCTGTCGGGTGAAAACCTGGTCTTTTTCTTGATTGATTATCTGCTGCTTTGCCACTTCGCGGCGATGCTCGGCCTGCATGCGGCGATCACCTACACCAGCAGCCGGACCGCCGTGGCCCACAGCCTGGGGACGATTTTCTTCCTGATGGTCGGCATCCTGCTGTGCGCTTATCTGATCATCTTCAGCGACCGCGAATTCGGACGGCAGCTTTTAAGCTTCATGATCTTCATCGGGGCGGGGAGCGTGGCGTTGTTCGGCTCGATGGGCGCCAAGAACCCGTCGCGGGCGATCGCCCTGGTGGCGTTGCTGACCCCGTTCTGGTCGTTCTACTGCATCATCAGCCTGCTCAACGGCGAGTTCCTGGCCGCGTTCCTCTTCAGCGCCGGGATTTACGGATTCGCGTTGCTCGCCATGCTGGTCCCCGCCGTGGGTGATTTCGACATCGCGCTGGGACGCACCAATGCGATCCAGGGTTGACCGGCGCCGTGTCGGCTCGACCCGTCTTCGTGTAGAATCATCGTCGCGCGCCGTCGTCCTCGGCCTGGCGCGTGACGGCGGATGAACTGAGAATCAAGGCGCAGCGGCGTCGATCGACGGAGAGCGAAACATGAAGCGGCGTGTTCTTGTCCTGGGCCTGGCGATGTTGCTGGGGGCGACCTTCAGCTTGCAAGCGCAGGACGACCTGGCCCGCGAGCTGCCGAGAATTCCGCCCCGCGAACCGGCCGAGGCTCTGAAGTCGTTCAAGCTGCACCCCGGCTTCCGGCTGGAAGCGGTTGCGACCGAGCCGCTGGTGTCCAGCCCGGTGAGCGTCTGTTACGACGCCGACGGCCTGCTCTACGTCGTCCAGATGCACGGCTACCCCTACACCGAGGACAAGCCCAGCGGAGCGGTCGTTCGGCTCGAGGACCGCGACGGCGACGGCCGGTTCGACGCCAAGACGGTGTTCCTCGACGGCCTGATGTGGCCGACCGGAGTCGTCCCCTACGACGGCGGCGTCTTCGTGGCCGTCGCGCCCGAGATCATCTACGCCAAGGACGTCGACGGCGACGGCGTGGCCGACGTCCGCAAGGTCGTCTTCAGCGGCTTCGGCACCGGCAACGTCCAGGGGCTGGTCAACGGCCTGCTCTGGGGGCCCGACGGCTGGATTTACGGCTCGGCGGAGAGATCCGCAACCTCACCCGCCCCGAACTCGGCCCGGTCTCGGTTCGCGGCCGCGACTTCCGGTTCAGGCCTGACTGCTCGGCGTTCGAGTCGATCTCCGGCGGCGGCCAGAACGGCCACAGCCTCGACGACTGGGGGCACCGCTTCGTCTGCAACAACAGCAACCACATCCGCCAGATCGTCCTGCCGGCGCACGACCTCGAGCGCAATCCGTCGTACGTCCCCCCCGGGGTGATCCAGGACGTCCCGACCGACGGCGCCGCGGCGCCGGTGTTCCGAATCAGCGAGCCGGAGCCCTGGCGGATCGTCCGGACCCGCCAGCGCGCCGCCGACCCCGAGATGCGCAGGCGGTTGGCGCCCACGGAACTGTTCGCGGCCGGGTTCTTCACGTCGGCGACCGGCGTGACCATCTATCGCGGCTCGGCCTATCCCGAGGAATACCGGGGCAACGCCTTCATCGGCGACGTCGGCGGGAACCTCGTGCATCGCAAGACGATGGCCGTCGCCGGCGCGGTCTACGCGGCGTCCCGCGCCGACCAGAAGGCCGAGTTCCTGGCCTCGACCGACAACTGGTTCCGCCCCGTCAACTTCACCAACACGCCCAACGGCACGCTCTTGATTCTGGATATGTACCGGGAGACGATCGAACACCCCGCGTCGATTCCCGAGCCGATCAAGGCCCATCTCGACCTGACCAGCGGCAAGGACCGCGGCCGGCTGTACGAGTTGATCCACGAGGGACCGCGTCGAGTTCGCAATCCTCGGCTGAGCCAGGCCGAACCCGCTGAGCTCGTCGCCCTGCTGGCCGACCCCGACGCCTGGTGGCGCGAGACCGCCCAGCGGCTTTTGGTCGAGCGCAAGGAGGTCCAGGCGGCGCCCGCGCTCCGCGAATTGGCGAACCGCCGCCCCACGGCCCTGGGGCGGCTTCACGCCCTCTGGACGCTCGACGCGCTGGGGCTGCTCGAAGGCCCCGACGTCGCGGTCGGCCTGAGCGACCCCGAACCTCGGCTCCGCGAGCAAGCCGCGCGGCTGGCCGAGGCCCGGATCAAGTCCGATCGGGAACTGTTCGAGAAGGTGCTGCCGCTGGCCGTCGACCCGGATCCGATGGTGCGGTTCCAGGTCGCCCTGACGCTCGGCGCGGCCGGCGACGACCATCGAGCCCTGGAGGCGCTGGCGACCATCGCCGTCCGGGACGCGGCCGACGCGTGGACCCGAGCGGCGGTGATGACCGCGGTGCCCGGTCGGGCGGACGAGCTGCTCGACGTCCTCGCCGACCGCGACGACTTCCTCGGCGAGGCCGCCGGCCAGCCCTGGCTCAACGACCTGGCGACGCTCGTCGGCGCCTCGCGCGACGCGAAGCGGATCGAGGCGTTGACTCAGAGGATGCTCGACAAGAAGCTCGACCCCGAGGTCCGCGCCCGGGTGATCCTCGCCGTCGGCCTGGGACTGAAGCGAGTCGGCGGCTCGCTGAAGGGCGTCCTGACCGATTCGAGCTGGCAGCGTCTCGGTTCGCTGTTCGAGGACGCCGCCAACCGGGTCGACTCTGATGAACCGGCGGGCCGCCGCGCGGTGGCGATCGCCGTGTTGAGTCTCGGCGAGCCCGAGCGCGTGGTCGGCGTCGTCGCGCCGATGCTCGACGCCCGCCAGCCGCTCGAAGTCCAGCTCGCCGCCCTCCGCGCCCTGGCCGAGCAGAAAGGGAAGGACGTCGCCGATCAGATCGTCGGCCACTGGAAGTCGATGAGTCCGTCGGCTCGTCGCGAGGCCTCCGAAGTTCTGTTCAGCCGTCGGGAATGGATCGCGCGGTTGCTCTCGGCCGTCGAGGAGAAACATCTCGCCGCCTCCGAGATCGACCCGAGCCGTCTCAAACAGCTACGAACCCACGGCGACGTCAAGCTCCGCGCGCGGGCCGTCGCGTTGTTCGGGACCGAAGCCGACGGCGCCAAGGCCCGGGACGCCGTGATCGCGTCCTATCGCCCCGCGCTCGAACGCTCGGGCGACCCCGAGAAGGGGAAAGCGGCGTTCCTCAAGACGTGCGGGACCTGTCATCGGGCCGAGGGGCAGGGGATCGAGGTCGGTCCCGACCTGGCGACCGTCGCCACGAGAACGCCCGACGACATCTTGATCCACGTCCTCGACCCCAACCGCGAGGTCGCGGCGAACTACCTCAACTACAACGTCGCGACCGTCGACGGCCGCGTGGCGTCGGGAATCATCGCCGCCGAATCGGCCTCGGCACTGGTCCTGAAGCGGGCCGAGGGGGTCAGCGAGGTCGTGCCCAGATCGCAGATCGAGGAAATCGCCTCGACGGGAGTCTCGTTGATGCCTGAAGGACTCGAAAAGGAGCTGTCCCCGAGCGACCTGGCCAACGTGATCGCCTTCATCCGGTCGATCGACGCGACGCGGTCG
>CALCIC010000544.1 GCA_937907405.1 uncultured Isosphaeraceae bacterium
CGCGGAGTCCGCCGTCGACTTGCCGTTGGTTTCCGCGGTCTGCTTCGCGTCTTTGCGAGCCATGATAAGGAAATCCTTGTATTTGAAGATGGAGAATCGACCGCCGGGCGATCAAGACGAACGCAGCGAAGGACCGTCGCCAGCCGCTCGCGCGCGTTCGACGACGGATCAACCGAGGCTGGACCTGGACCGAAATCCAGACCCAGATCTCTGAACAAGTTCAAACGTGATTGCGGTGAGAAGGAAAACGAGCAGCGACGAACAGGCACGACCGGGGGGCTAATCGGCGAACCTCGATGAGACTCGACCGTAACGCATGATAATCAATATTTACTTCGAATGGAATGGGGGCCGCCTGGAAGCGACCTCGGATCACGGCTTGCGCAGGCCGTACTGAGCCAGCGCCTGGGATAGACGGTCGATCTCGGGGGCGTCGAGCGGGCACAAGGGGAGGCGAAGCTCGCCGTTGCCGCGGCCCAATAGGGCCAGGGCCGCCTTCAAGGGCACGGGGTTGGGCCCGAGGCCGAGCAACTCGCGACAGAGCGGAAAGAGCCGGGCGTGGCGTTCGCGGGCGGACCCGATCTCGCCCGAGTTGAAGTCCGACACCAGCGCCGCCACGTCCTTCGGGACCAGGTTCGCGGCCACCGAGACCACCCCCTCGGCCCCCACCGCGAGCATCGGCAGCGTGAGGCTGTCGTCGCCCGAGAGGACCGTAAGATCGGTGCGGACCAGGATTTCGCTCACCTGATCGAGCGATCCCGCGGCCTCCTTGATCGCGACGATCGTGCTCAGCCGCGACAGCCGCTCGATCGTATCGACCTCGACGTTCCGCCCCGTCCGGCCCGGAATGTTGTAAAGCACGAGAGGCAGGTCGACGCTCTCCGCGACCACCGCGAAGTGCCGGTACAGCCCTTCCTGGCTGGGCCTGTTGTAGTATGGAGCGACAAGCAGCGCGCCGTCGGCCCCGGCTTTCGCCGCGAACTTCGTCAATCGAACCGCCTCGGCCGTCGAGTTCGACCCCGTGCCCGGCATGACCTTCGCCCGACCCGCGGCCGTCTCCACGACGATCGAGATCACCCGCTCGTGCTCGGCGTGGGACAGCGTCGGCGACTCGCCGGTCGTCCCCACCGGGCTGATCACCGGCGTCCCCTGCTCGATCTGCCATTCGACCCACGACCGCAGCGCCGCCTCGTCGACCGCCCCGTCCCGAAACGGCGTCGCCAGCGCGACCGTGCACCCGGCGAACATCCGACCCTTCGTCGCCATATCTTGATTCCGTCCGTCGGAAGCCGTCGCCCCGGGGTTCACCCCGCCGCTCTGACGCTCCGATCGGGAGTTGATGTTAGAGCCTTAATCATGCAACACCGCATACGATCAATGAATATATTAGAGGTCAGCCCGCGCGAAGGGAAGTGCGCTCCCCGGACTCACCGCCAAATACACCATGGCGCCATGCGGCCGCAACGCGGGGGGTCGACCGAAATCGACCCGACGAAACGGGTTCAGGCTCGTCCTTCGATGCAGTCCTTCATCGCGCGGACGGCGCGCTCCATGCCCACGAACAGGGCGCGGCTGACGATGCTGTGGCCGATGTTCAGCTCGGCCATCCGGTCGATCGCCGCGACCGCCTGGACGTTGCGGTAGTCGAGGCCGTGCCCGGCGTGCAGCTCGACGCCCGAGGCCGCGATCCGCGCTCCGGCCCGCCGCAGGGCGTCGAGCTCGGCGTCGCGGTCGGCGCCCTCGCGGGCGTTGGCGTACCGGCCGGTGTGCAGCTCGATCGCGGCGACCCCCAGCTCGATCCCGGCGTCGATCTCGGCCGGATCGGCGTCGAGGAACAAGGCGACGTGGACCCCCGCGTCCCGGAGCCTCGCGACGGCCTCGGCCACGCGCGCGCGGTGGGTCGTGATCGACAGGCCCCCCTCGGTCGTGACCTCCTCCCGACGCTCGGGGACCAGCGTAACCTGGTCGGGCCGGTGTTCCAGGGCCAGCGCGACCATCGCGGGATCGATGGAAAGTTCCAGGTTGAGCAGCACGCCCGCCGTCTCTCGAAGGATGCGGAGGTCGCGGTCCTGGATGTGGCGGCGGTCCTCGCGGAGGTGGATCGTGATCCCGTCGGCGCCGCCGAGCTCGGCGGCGGCCGCGGCCCAGACCGGGTCGGGCTCGCGTCCCTTCCGCGCCTGGCGGAGCGTGGCGACGTGGTCGATGTTGACGCCCAGGCGGGGCATGTGCGGGTCTCCTCCTTTACGAGACGGATTCTCAGCGGGTCGGTCGGCCGCCGGCCTTGCCGACGACCTTCAGGGGTGATTTGGCGAGCACGAACGTCTTTTCGCCGGCGATCGTGAACGCAACCTTCCCCTTGCGGTTGGGGCCGGCGCCGTCGACCGAGATCAGCCGCCCCAGGCCGTACTCGGGGTGGAGGACCGAGGCCCCCGGGCGGAACGCGTCGAGGTCGCTGGTCGGGGTCGTCGTGGGAAACGATCCGCCTCCAAGCTGCGACGCCGTCGTCAATCGGAATCCGGCGGCCGGCGGCCCGGACGACGGCCTCGGCTCCGCCCGACGCGTTGCGAACCCCGACGATCCGTAGCCGGACGACGTCGACGACGACCATCCGCGTTCGTTGGCGACGACGCCCGAGCGATCGTCGTAGACCATGAGCTCCCTGGGAAGCTCGGTCAGGAACTGGGATTGCGCCGTGGCCTGCTGCTGGCCCCGGAAGTTCCGGATGCGGCATCGGCTGAGGAACAGCTCGCGCTTCGCCCGGGTGATCCCCACGAACAGCAACCGGCGTTCCTCCTCCAGCTCGCTGGGGTTGTCGAACGCCCGGCTGTGAGGGAGCAGGCCGGCTTCCAGGCCGATGATGAAGACGACCGGAAACTCCAGCCCCTTGGCCGCGTGCAAGGTCATCAAGGTCACGGCGCCGGCCTCCTGGTCCCAGCGGTCGACCGGGGAGGCCAGGGTGATGTCGGAGAGGAAGTCCTGGATCGTGGCGCCGGCGTGCTCCTCGTCGAACTCGCGGGCGGCGGTGATCAACTCCTCAAGGTTCGCCAGCCGGTCCTCCCCCTTGTCGCCCGGTTCGTCCTTCAGATGCTGCCGGTAGCCCGACTTGTCCATGAGCTGAAGGATGACCTTCTCGACCGCGTGGTCGCGGAGCGCCGCCAGTTCGTCGTACAGCCGGCTGAAATCGAGGAAGGCGCGGATCGCCTTGTCCTTCAGGCCGGGCACGCCCTTCGCCTTGCGGGCGGTCTCCAGCAGCGTCTCCCCGCGCTCGCGGGCGGCGTTGGTCAGGTGTTCGAACGACGTCTTGCCCAGCCCTCGGGGGGGGACGTTGACGACCCGCGTGAAGGCCAGGTCGTCCTTGGGGTTGTTGATGAGATTGAGATACGAGACGACGTCCTTGACCTCTTGCCGCTCGTAGAACGAGACGCCGCCGATGATCTGGTAGGGGATGCGGGCCGACCGGAACGCCTGCTCGAAGGTCCGGGTCAGGGCCGTGATCCGGCAGAAGACCGCGACGTCGGAGTAGTTGTACGAGCCGTCGCGCACCAGCGCCTGGATTCGGCCGGCGACCCCCTCGGCCTCGTCGGTCTCGCGGCCGTAGACGGTCAGGTCGACGGGTTCGCCCCGAGGGTTCTCGGTGATGAGGTCCTTGGGCTTGCGGTTCTGGTTGAACTGGATCAGATGGTCGGCCACGCCGAGGATGTTCTTGGTGCTCCGGTAGTTGTGTTCCAGCTTCACGACCTTGACGCCGTTGTAGTCGTTCTCGAATTCGAGGATGTTCGAGAGGTTGGCGCCGCGCCAGCCGTAGATCGATTGGTCCGGGTCGCCGGTGACGCAGAGGTTGGGGTGGTCGCGCGACAGGGCCCGGACGATGGCGTACTGCGCGAGGTTGGTGTCCTGGTACTCGTCGACCAGAACGTACCGGAACCGCGCGTCGAGGCTCGCCCGCACGTCCGCGTGCTCCTTGAGGATGCGGACGACGTGGACCAGCAGGTCGTCGAAATCGACGGCCGACGCGGCCTTCAGGCGCTCTTCGTAGGCGGCGTAGACCTTGGCGACGAGGCGGTCCTTGTCGTCCCGGGCGCGGAAGGCCAGCGATTTCGGCGTGGCCAGGTCGTTCTGGGCCCGGCTGATGGCCGATTCGATCTTCTCGGGGGTGATCGCCGGCTCGTCGATCCCCAGCGCGTCGAGG
>CALCIC010000545.1 GCA_937907405.1 uncultured Isosphaeraceae bacterium
AGGGTGGCGCCCACCATGTAGCTCCACATGCAGTGCGGGAAGGCCGGCATGTCCGGGTAGAGGCCCGCGACGATCTGAATGACGTTGAACCCCTTGGCCCGGCGGTCGGCGGCGAGTTCCTGGAAGTCGGACGGCCAGCTCAGCCGCCTGGCGAGGCCCATCCACCAGGTGTCGCCCAGCCAGAAGAACGGCGATCCGTCGGCGTGCGCGAAGTGTCGGTGATCGTCGGCCACGCGGATCGGACCGTGGATCAACAGCGGGTTGGCCCCCGTGTAGGGCGCGACCTCGACGGCGCCCTCGATCCCATGCAGCCCGGCGTCGTCCGGATCGCTGCAAACCGATTTGTAGCGATGAGCGCCCTGCTGTCGGCTCGAATAGCGGACTCGCCACGTCTTGCCGCCGTCCCAGAACGCCGGCGCGCGGAGCGTCGTCCCGTCGGGGGCGGTGAAATCGACGTCGAGCGTCACCGTGTTGAACGGGTCGGGCCGGTCCTTCGCCGACGTCAACGCGACCTCCGCCACTCGACCGGCCTCGACGCGCGCCGGTTCGGCCGCGCCTGAGGGGGCGTCGAGGCGGCTCCAGTTCCAGCCGAGGACGACGATCGTCGCGACGGCCCATCGGCGGCGGCGGCGGAAAGCGGCGTGGAGCATGACGGTCCTTTCACTTCGGTTCGCGACGGGAGGAATTCCAGCGTCGAAGGTACGCCTCGCGGCGGCGCCGCGATTATAGGTCCTGATCGGCGACGACGCCACCAGACGGAACGGCCGGGACCACGACCGATGTGGTGTTTCGGAAACCCATCCGGCGAAGCCCGGGACGCTGGGGCGATCGGCACCTAGGCTTGTCGCGTGGCTTGACGGAATCCTCGAAGGAGCACGAGGCCGGACCGCGTCGTTCATGTTGGTCGCCGAGGCGTCGAAGCGCGTTCTGGCAAGGAGTCGGTGTATGTTCAAGTTCGGGTGTTTCAAGGCGGCGGGGTTGGGGGTGATGTTTTTGCTGGGCCTGCCTCCGTCGGCTTCGGCCGGGTTGCTCGGCGTTGCCGGCGAGTACGGTGAATTCGTCTTCGGGAGTTCATCCCGGTCGAATACGAGTTCGCAAGGCCCGGTGGCGGTCGGCGGCTCGGCGAGCTTCAGCAGCTTCAGCATCGCCAACTCGGCGCCGGTTGGGGCGGCCGATCCGAATCTGGTGGTCGGCGGCTCGTTGTCGTTCTGGAACGGCTCGCTGGCTCAGGGATCGGGATACGTCGCCGGAGCGGCGTCGGTCCACAACGTCGGCTTCCCGGGGGGTGGGTCGATTCAGGGCGGCGTCGCGCCGCCGATCGACTTTTCGGCCGAGCAGGCGTCGTTGGCGGCGATTTCCGCCGCCCAGTACAGCGCGGATGATGTGACGGTTACGCCCCTTCACGGCAGCCTGACGTTCGGCGCCGCGAATGCGACGGGTCTTCAAGTCTTCAACGTTTCAGCCTACGACCTCTCCCATGCGGACTCGTTCAAGATCAAGGGGAAAGATTCGTCGACGGTGATCATCAACGTCCTGGGATCGATGGCTGGCTTCCAGAACGCGGACTTCAAATTCGCCGGCGGCGTCACGTCGTCGCGCGTCCTCTGGAACTTCATCGACGCCGGCGCGCTCTCGATCAGCGGCGTCGGGGTGAACGGCACGATCCTGGCGCCGCTCGCCGTGGTGACCTTCAGCGACGGCCAGGTCAACGGTTCGTTGATCGCGGCCAGCCTGTCCGGCTCGGGCGCGACGCGCATCGTGCAGGACGACCTTGATACGCGATTCACGGGGATCGGCCGGAGCGGAGGCGTGCCGGAGCCGGCGAGCCTGGCGATGCTCGGGACGGCCGCCGTCGTCGGGCTCGGCCTTGCGGCGGCGCGACGGAGACGGACGCGCGGCGGCGCGTGAGGGCTCGGCGGGCGAGGGCTGGACTCGGTCCAGCACGTACCGAGAGGCGCTCTCCTCGTCGACGGTCGGCGCGACGCCGAGCCGGGCTTCGCTTCTCATCGCCTGATTTTGCTTATGTGTTGTGCACGACCTGAGAAGAACCCGGCGTCGGCAGCCTCAGCCGGATGAGGAGATCGTTCAGCGCCGGGCGGGCGGAAGGGACGTCAGGGAGCTTGCTCGCCTGATGGGCGTCTTCGAGTTCGGTCCGGAGCCGATCGTACTCGTCGAGATGGAACGCCACGTCGGAATCTTTCATGGCCGACCGCTCCGGCCCCTCGCGCTTGAGGGCCATCAGTTCGTCGACGCGGGGGAGTTCGGCCTCCTGGTTCAGGTTCTCAAGGTTCGCCTCGATCTCGCCCGTCCTCATCAGGTGGATGCCCGTCAGAAGCACCCGGTAGACGTACAGGAGCGGCTTGATCCGTCTGGGACGCTCCTTGTCGAACAGCCGCCACTGGGTCTCGGCGAATCCGAAGTAATGGTGGCTGTGGTGCCGGGTGATGCAGCCCCGCGCGATCGCCTTCAACTCCTGGTGCGCGGGGGTCGAATGAACGACGAGGGGCGAGTACAACTGCTCCAGGACGTAGCCGTTCTTGTTGAGCATCAAGCCGAAGAACTTGCGGACGTCGTGCGTGACCAGGTCGAGCTCGAGCCCGTCCTCGTCCCTCGACGATTCGATCGTCTCGCGGCCCGGCGAGAGCCCGACGACCTCGCGGGCGGGGAGGACGTGGCAGCCCCGCAAGTCGTAATCCGAATCAGGCGAGGCGAAGCCGTACAGGTGGGCCCCGCTGATCGTCGCGAAGATCAGCGGGTACGGATGAAGGGCCGCCTCTCGCCGCAACCGGGCGTCGACGTTCGTTTCCATTGATGTTGCTCCGTCGGTTCAAAGCAGATCCTTGACGCGGTCGAGTTCGGCCTGGATGTTCCGCAGCGCGGCCGCCGCACGATCGGGATCGACGACGCAGCCGGCCAGGCTGCCGTAATGTTCTTCCAGGCAGTCCAGCAGCAGGGCCTTGAGCCGGGGCTCGTCGGGGGTCGCCCGCAGCGTGCTCTCGGCGTAGGCGCGTTCGAGGTGAGACTCCTTGTCGGCGAACCACTGCCGCAGCCGCTCCTCGGTCCACTCGCCCCGGCGGACGGCCTTGAGCTGTTCGTTGTTTCGCTGGAGGTCGACGTCCCCTTCCATCAGGATCTGCTCGACCTCGCCGATGAGCCGGACGACGTGGTAGGCGAACTTGGTGTCGAACCCGTGCTCGGCGACCAGTTCGGCCCGCTTGCCCCGGGGGCGCTTGATCGCGATCTTATGAAGCTGTGAATAGGCGTAGCCCTTGAACTTCGGCCAGGCCCCCTTGTGCAGGAACAGCCGGCGGTTCTCGCGCACGAGGTTGCCGACCTTGGTGCAGTGGAGGACGCAGGTCGTGGGCGTGAACAGGCTGTCGATGATGTTCGGGTTGTTCTCCATCGCCAGGCTGAAGAACTTGACGACGCCGAAGATCGTCAGGTCGTAGACTCGACCGCGTCCGCCCAGGGCGTCCCGATCCACGACGTGGTGCTCCTGGTACTGCTCGAACCGCCGGGCCCGCGCGCCGAACCCCGGGACCTCGCCGCGAAGGTGCGGGAAGACGTCCTCCTTCCGCGGGACGGCCCAGCCGTAGACGTCGACGTCGCTGGAGTCCGACGAGACGCCGTACGCCGTCGATCCCATGATCGTCTCGTACTGGACGTTCCCCGGCAGCCACTTCGGCGGCCTGATCAAGCCCCGATCGGCCAGGCGTTGCAACGTGCTCACGGCGGTCGGCTCCCTTGAAACTGTTCCATTTTTGGCGTTGCGGATGGACTGGCAGGAACTCGAAATACCAGCCCGACGCGCCAGCTTTGATCTTGCGCTCTACGTCCGGTCTGGCGTGCGCATCCCTTCTCCCCCCGGGAGCGGGGGGAACCCCACTTGTGGGGTCGGGCCGGGACGGCCGGATGAGGGTCGCGGGAATTCGGGGTGGATTGCGCGGGAATCCAAATCGGTGATGACTCCTACGACCCTCATCCGCCCTTCGGGCGCCTTCTCCCGGGGGGAGAAGGGAATTCGACTCTCGTCACCGTGCGCGATCGAAACAAGAACAGCGCAAGATCAAAGCTGGCGCGTTGGGCTGGTGTTCCGAACGGTCAAGTCCTCGGCGTGGAAAACCTCCCGGTCAACACCAACATTTCATCATCCCAGCCTCGCCCTCTCGGCGGGCCTCGTTCGGGGGCGGCCCGGATTTCCACGAATGGGGGAAGGCGTGGTTTGCGGCGGTCTATTGTGACGCCTGCCCCTGGAGTTCCTCGAACGGCGCGTTGATGATCGGGTACTGCGCCCAGTCCTTGTAGTCGAAGTGCCACCATTCGACCGCGTTGACGGTGAAGCCCTGGGCCTCCATCGCCTTGCGGAGCAGGTCCCGATGCCAGCGCTGGAGCGACGTGCCGCCGGGGTAGTCGGGGTTCGACCGGGGCGAGAACTCGTCGTAGCCGCCGACCATCTCGACGGGTCGTCCAGTTTTCAGGTCGTAAAGCGACAGATCCACGGCGCATCCCCGATTGTGCTTCGAGCCCTTCGCGGGGTCGGCGACGAAGCCGCGACCCGATTGGGGCGTCGCGTCCCAGAACATCCTCGTCACGTACCAGGGCCGATACGCGTCGTGGATCAACAGCCCGAAGCCCTGCTCGCGAAGCGCCCGATGCGCCTTCGCCAGGGCGTCGGCCGCCGGCTTTTGCATGAACGCCCGGGCCGACGAGTAGACCGGCTCGCCCAGGAAATTGTTCGCGGTCGCGTAGCGGATCTCCAGCTTGATCGTCGGGTCGAGGCTCGTCAGGTCCACGAGTTCGGGCTCGCGAAACTCGCCGCGCTCGACGGGAGGCTTTAAGGCCAGCGCGTCGGTTCGGACCTCGGCGACGGGGCGGACGGGGACGATCCGGAAGGTCGACCCGTCGTCGCCGTCGATCTTCCGCCGCTCGAACGTCACGCCGGCCGCCACGGCTTTCGTCGCGCGGCCCGAGGCGTCGCGGGTGAACCGGATCGCCTCGCCGTCGTACATGTACGTCTTCGGGAAGAGGAAGACGTCGGGCGATTCCTCAGTCAACGGGTCGATCTCGAACCATTCGATCAGCGCGTGAAGCTTGCCTTCGCGCTCCAGGATGTAGAGCGTGTTGTGGTCCCATCCATACTCGCCGATCAGGCCCTTCCAGCGCTCGGGGGGGGGCTCGGGCTTGAGGGCTTCCGTCTTCTTCGCGGTGATCTTGCCGAACGTGAGCGTGTCGCGCTCGACTTTCAGAGGCGCGCCGAAGCTGAGCACGCCGTCTTCCCTCAGTCCGTCCTTCCCCGCGCGGATCTCGGTTCGGTAGCCGCCGACCCCCGGGGTCGCGAACAGCCGATCGCCCCGGGCGGACAATTCGACGAGCGAATCCCCCTCGCCGTAGCGGCCGGCGAGCCGAGCGGCGAGCCCCGGCTCAAGCGGGCCCCCCATGTCGATCTCCGGCAGCGGCTCGCCCTCGCCGACCGCCAGCAAGAGTCGGAGCGCGGCGTCGCTGATCCGCTTCGCCGTTGCGTTGGCGCAGTCCCTGGTGATGACGACCGCCACGCCGATTTTTGCGTCCGGCAGCGCCGAGAGGTCGGTCGCGAAGCCGTAGATCGCCCCGCCGTGGCCGACCCGCTTGTGACCCTCGAACGTCCCCAGGCTGAAGCCCAGGCCGAAGTTGCGGGGCGAGCGGGGCTTGGCGTCGGCGAATTGCTCGGTCCACATCGCCTCCAGGGTCTCGGGCTTCACGATCGCGCCGCCGGGCCCTGCTCCGCCGTCGAACAGGACCGTCATGAACCGGCCGAGGTCCATCACCGACGACCGCATGTTACCGGCCGGCCCGCTCCCCAGCGGGAACGTCGGCGCGTCGAACTCACGGCCGTCGTAGGTCCACATCAGCCCTCGGGCCGTCGCCTTCTCGATCGCCGGCGAATCGCCGAAACTCGTCGATTTCAGCCCCATCGGCTCGATCACCCGTTGCATCAACGACGCGACGAACGGCTCGTTCCGGACCGCCTCCACGACCCGGCCGACGACCGTGACCGCCGCGTTGGAATACTTCGTCCGGGTCGTCGGCGGGTAGACCAGATCGGTCGGGATCAGGCTTCGGACCGTGTCGACGACCGAGGGACTCGTCGGGTCGAAGTAGTTGCCCACGGGAGGCTCGCGGACCAGGCCCGATCGATGGCTCATCATCTGTCGAAGCGTGATTGGCGTCCCGAACTTGTTGCCGGGCGTGAAGTCGGGCAGGTACCGCGAAACCGGGGCGTCCAGGTCGACGAGCCCCTGCTCCACGAGCTGCATGAGCGCCAGGTCGGTGAACAGCTTGGAGACCGAGCCGACCCGATAGACTGTGTCGGCCGTCGCGGCGACCTTCTCTTTTGGCCGGGCCAGCCCGAACCCCTTCGCCCAGACGACGTTCTTCCCCTCGACCACCGCGATCGAGACCGCCGGCAGGTCCTGATCCTTCATCACCTGATGGATCAACGCTTCCAGCTTCGTCGTCACGGGCTCAAGCCCCTCGCGGGGCTTGACCTCGTCCTCGGCCGCGGCCCAGGTCGACAGGGCGACCAGCAAACAAACCACCGCGCCGAACGTCTTCCACCTGGATTTCATGAGTCTTCACGCGCCTCCCGTTGGTGCACTCGCGGACGCCCGGGCCGATCCCCGGCGCGCTCTCGACCCACGAGTCTCATTGGGGAGCGGCTCGAAAGCCAGGGAAAACCGGACGAACGCCGGTCCTTCCGGGCGCTTCCTCCGATCACCTCGGCGCGTCGAGGTCGGGGATCTCGTCGTCAAGGTCGTCGGGGAGAGCGGGCATGGGCTTGGCTTTCGGCTTGGATTCGACCTTCGGCGCGGGGCCGGGGACGGCAGACGGAAGGTCTTCCTCGTTGGTCGTCCGGGGCTTGCTGGCCCGGGGAGGGGTCGGAGGAGAGCGCCGGGGGGCCGGCTCGGCGAGCGGCTCCAGGTCGTCGTAGAAGTCGTCGTCGTCGGGGCGGACCACCCGACGCTTGGGCTGGGAGGGCGCGGCCCTTCGGGTGCTCGACCGGGGGCGGCTGCTGGAGACCTCGGGCGCGAGGCCGCCGTCGATCTCGACCTCCTCGCCCTCGATCACCGTCGGCCCTTGCTCGATCACGACGGCGCCTTGCCGGGGCGCGGGGCGGACGCCGACGACGACCGGCAGGGCGGTCTTCTCAGCGAGCAGTTGCTGAAGCGCGATCACCGGCTCGGGCACCGGCAGCGGGCTGTTGACGGCCAGGATCTCGCCCGCGGACACCGGGCGGCCGTAGTACCGCATGTTCGCCTTCCAGTCGATCTGGAGGGTGCCCCCCTCGGCCGAGACCCCGGCGAAGATCCCCTGGGTGTTGGAGTAGGAGAGGATCTCCGACTTCAACGCCACGTCGGTGCCGGCCTCGAACCGCTTGCCGACCGGCCCGGCCGCCGCGCTGGCGTCGACCCCCAGGGTCAGCTTTCCCTTCCCCTGGATGAATCGATCGAGACCGCGCTGGGTCTGGAAGACCAGCACCAAATCGGTCGACTGGGCGCCGGCCTGGAGCCCGAAGCTCCCTCCCATCAGGTGGACGAAGACCGGGTTGCTCCAGGCGCCGTCGGGTTGGCGGACCAGCAGCACGCCCCGGCCGAAGCGGGCGCCGATGACGAAGCTGGCCTTGAACATGTCAGGGACGATGACGATCCCGTGCGCGTTCCGCATCACCAGCCGAGGCATTCCGGTCTTGGGGTTGCGAGTGATCGCGTTCAGGACGTCGATCGACCGCGAGACGCTGACCTCGGGAGGCTTCTGGGCGTTGGCCGAGCCGGCCGGGACGAGTCCCAGCACGGCGCACAGGGCGAGGGTCCGTCGCCAGGTCGAGGTCCGCATCGTTTGATCTCCCCTGAAGGGTGTCGAGCCGAGCTTCGCCCACGTTCCCCGCGGACGGTCATCCATCCGGCGGCTTGTACCCGTGGTTCGATTTTTCGTCAAGTCGAGCTCGATTCCTACCGACGGGGACGACCCGCTCTCACCAGGGGAAGATCGATTTGAACATCTTGGTGAAGAAGTTGCCGTCGCTGGTGCTGCTGGTGGTCGCCTTCGGGTGGGCGGCCTTCGCGGCGGCGGCCTTCTCGCGCTGCTGTTGCTGCTTGAGCTGCTGCTGTTGCTGCCTGAGCTGCCGCTGCTGCTGGGCCGCCGCTCGTTGCGCGGCGGCCTCGGCGGCGTGCTGCTCCTTGAGCTGAAGCTTCGCCTGAAGTTGGCTCTGCGCCTGGACCTGGGCCTGGACCTGAAGCTGGTGGGCCAGATTGGGGGCGGCGGCCGTCATGCCGCTGAGGGCGATTCGGTCTTCCATCGGCTCCAGCCGCGGCCTCATCGTGCATCGAAGACGCATGGATCGGTGCTCCTGCTCGTTTCGTTGGGCGCCCGAAACTCGGCGGCCGTTGCGGACCCGTCCGACGATGAAGGGCGCGATGGGTTCCTTCCCCTCCGGGACGGCCCCCGGATCGCCGAGCGGCGGGGAACCGGCCTTATTGTTCCCATCGGAGTCTCTCCCGCGCATCCGCCAGCCCGATCGACGGTCGGTGATCCGCCGCGTAGCTGTTGTGCGGCCTGCGTCAAGAATCGAGCCCCGGTGGCCTATCGTCGGACGGTCGGCGGCTCCGGGTAGATGCCGATCCGCGCCAGCCGCTTCTGCCGCTCGATCTCGCCGGCCTCGGCGTTGGGGAAGGTGGCGTAGCGGACGGGGGTCTCGCCGTCGGGCCGGCTGATCCGCTCGGGGGGCCGCGCCCCCCTGGCGACCGCGCTCCGTTCGGCGGCGTATTCGTTGTAATGGATGGCCATGATCCGCCGCAGCTCCATGACGGCGGCCTCGGTCTCCTGGGCCGAGTGGTCGCTGCTGACGACGATCTCGGACAACGCGCCCTCCAGATGGGCGCTGGGATAGGGGACGACGCCGTCCCCCCCTTTCGGCAGGGGGGTCTTGCCGTTGAAGCCGACGATCGAGTGGTACGGGACCGTCGCCTTGATCGGCAGCCGGCCGATGGTCTGGAGCACGGGGTTCTTCTGGCCGAGCTGGGCGACGCTGGTGGCGTAGCGGTTGCCCCGGAACTCCTCCGAGACCCCCTCCGCGCCGTTGAGCTTGGCCAGGGCCGCGCGGATGTCGACGATCTCCTTGGGCACTCGGATCAGCCGCGAGGCCAGCCGGCCGACCAGCTCGTCGCCGTACGGGCTGCCCCGGTGCGGTGTCGAGATGAACACCACTCGGCTCACCGTCGGCACGGGCTCGAAGAACATCGAATCCATGAGCATTTGCTTGAGTTTGGGCTCCAGGTCGATCGATTCGGGGGGGACCTTCGCGGCGGCGTCCCAGAGCATCGTCCCGCTTGAACTGATCATCAGCCGCGACAGCAGGCCCCCCATGCTGTGCCCGACCACCAGCATGTGGTCGAACGCCGGGTCTTCGTCGTTCGGGTCGAACTCCTCGTGGACCGTCTGAAGCGCCTGCCGGAGCCGCGCGCCGGAGGACAGGATCGGATTGCCGGTCGAGTAGAAGAACATCCAGAACTGGAACCGCTTCCGCAGCTCGGGGTCGCCGCGAAGCTCGTTCATCGCGTTGGCCCAGCCCAGCGGGCTGGACATCAGGCCGTGGACCAGGACCACCGGGATCTTGCCCGGCTGGTACGGGTCGAGCATGAAGATCCCGGTCTTGCCGTTGTACTCGGACGGGAAGAACACGCCGAGCGGGCCGATCAGGTCGAGGTTGCGCTCGTGAAGCTGGCGGGCCAGGCCGATCGTCAGGTCGTACGCCAACGGGATGCCGGGGGCGTCCGGGGCGGGCTTCCAGAGCATGTCCGGCTCGCGCACCGGGTCGTGCAGCTCAAGCACCGCCGGCGGTTCCGCCGCGCTCCGGCCGGGCCGAAGCACGACCGACGCCGCCCGGTACAGGTCCTCCGGGAAGTGGAGTTGCGACGGGTCGGTCCGCGTCTCGCCCCCCTCCATCACCAGCGGCTTCCGCTCGACCGACGGCGCCATGTGGATCACCACCGGCGCGCCCAGGCCCCCCTGCCCGACCTGGTTCCGGAACCCCTTGACCTCGAACTGCCGGGACGGGAGCACCTCCTGCCAGAGCGCCGGCTCGTACAGGCTCACCTTCCCCTCGACGCCGATCCCCGACCGCGCCAGGATCTCGGTCCAGGGGACCTTCTCCTTCTTCGCCTGGCGGTCGACCGTGATCAACGCGTACTCGATCGCCCGCCGATATGTGCTTTGGGCCCCCAGCGACTGGTCCATGTCGCTGCTGGGCGAGACCCCCTCCTCCAGCACCGCCGGCAGCGCCGCCAGGGCCGCGTCGCGGAAGTACAGGGTCGCCCAGTCCGGGTGCTTCCGGTCCAGCGCCATCCCCGCCTGGATCATCCCATGGGCCCGGCCGTGGGCCGTCGCCGTTCCCGAGGTCGCCACCACCTCGTGGGTCTCGTGGTCGAGGATCGGCCGGTTCTGGACCACGATCGAGGCGCAGCCGGCGCCCAGCCAAAGCGCCAGCGCAACCAGCACGAGCCCCAGCCGTCGTCCCCAGCGTCGGTCCAATCGCGCCATCCGCACGGCCCCTCCCTGGGCGGTCGATCTGGCGGCCGAGCACGGACGATCCGCGCCGGGCCCCCTCCCTCTCACTCAAGACTTGATTTCACCGCACATCTTACGACCCTCCTGATTCCTGTCTGCGCCAGATCCCGAACCCCCTCGGGCCTGGCCCGCCGCCCCGGCCGGTTTGGCTTCGATCGCGCGGTTTTGGCCGCGCCCCCACGGTGGACGTCGGCATCCTTGGCCGCTTCCGTCGTCCCGAAGGTTTGGCTTCGATCGCGCGGTTTCGGGGCCGACGTCCGCAACGGGCGATCACCCCTGGCCGATCCAACCCCTCGCGGGGGCATCGATAAGGCCGGTTATCGGCGTCCGCTCCGCGAGGAGCGGATTGGGTTCGTTCGCGCCCGAACGCCGCTTGCGACGAACGGCCTTGGAGCGCCGGGGGCGCCTTGCGATTGGGTTCGTTCGCGCCTCGGCGATCACATTGATTTGCGTTGCAAGCCCGTGTGACAACCAGGCTTCGGCGATTTCCCCACCCCCCCCGTTGGGTTCGTTCGCGCCGAAACCGCGGTTTCGGCCCCCGTCCACGAGTCTGGACGACCGGGGGAGATTGGCTTCCTTCGCGCGGTTTTTGGGGGGGGCACCCAGCGGGGCGACGCCGGCGGGCGCTTCGGGAATTGGCTTCCTTCGCGCGGGTTTTCAACGGGACCGGCCGAGGCGTCCCGTTCTGGAGTCGCAGCCGAATTGACAAAGATCGCGAGACCGCCCGAGGTGAAGGCGGAACACTCCAACCTAACTCTACCACACGTCGACCCGATCGTTTGAGGCGACGGATTTTTCCCTCAAGTTTCAGTGTTCCGGGCCATGCCGTCGCGACCATTCCTTCTCCCGGGGGGAGAAGGGAACGTTGGCTCATGCCGGATGCGTATGCGGTTCCATCGCTCCCGCGCTACGCCGGCAGGCTGTTGACGATTTTGACGGTCTCGACGCTCACGTGGATCACGCGTTCCACGAGCCTCACAGGAGATGTCGTCATCGACGTGTCGTGCCTCTGAAACGTGGCGTTGCGCTCTTGATACGGGCTGACGCGATGCTCCCTTCTCCCGCGAGGGGAGAAGGGAATTCCGCCCTCGACGGCATCTCCGAATACCAGCCCGACGCGCGAGTTTTGATGTTGCGCTGTTTTGCAGAGGCTGATGCGAGCATTCCTTCTCCCCCCG
>CALCIC010000546.1 GCA_937907405.1 uncultured Isosphaeraceae bacterium
CGACGCGAGCCCTCGCTGGCCTCGCAGCGATTTCGAACCTCGGGCGGATTCCGGCCCGACCTCAGCCTCTGGCCCGCCGATGTACGCCCCCAGCAGCCGAAGGCCGAACCGCTCTTGCAACGAGGGCACGCGGACCGGGTCGCCGCGGTCTCGTTCACCGCCGACGGCGGCCGTTTGTACTCCGCCAGCCTGGACTCGACCATTCGGGTCTGGAACGCCCAGGACGCGAGCCTGCTTCGCGTGTTGCTGGCGACGATGAACGGCGTCTGGAGCCTGGCCCAGAGCGCGGACGGTCGGTTGCTGGCCGCCGGCGGTGGAAAGGGCGAGGTCTACATCTACGATCTGGACCGTGAAGCGCCCCGGTTGTTCGCCGGGGCGCCTCCGCATCGAGGCCCCGTCGAAGCGGTCGCGTTCCTCGCCGAGAAGCCGACCGAACCACCCGCCGACGCCGTCGTCGCCGGCCCCTCTCCCCGCCACGTCGTCTCACTCGACAACCAAGGCCGATGCCTCGTCTGGGACGCCTCACGACGACAGACTCAACTCCTGAACATGCCCGCCGACGCCCAGGCGCGTCTGCTGGCCGTCGCCAGGCGGCCGGGCCCGACCGCCTTCTGCCTCGTCGCGCCCCTGCGCGCGGGGGCGGAAGTCGTCCAGGCGTTCGACTCGCTGGGCCGTCGCGTCGCCGTACTCCCCGCGGCCCCTGGTCGCGTCACGTCCCTGGCGATCGCCGATGACGGCGGCCGCGTCCACGTCGGCGGCGAGGACGGCCTGGTGACCGAGTTCGAACTGCCCGGCGGGACGAAGCGGACGGATTGGAAGCTCAAGGAGTCCGTCTCGCTGATCAAGGAATCCCCCCTGTGGCTGATCGCGGCGACGGACCAGACGCTGCACGTACTTCCGCGCGGCGAACCGGGGGGGCGGATCGCGAAGGAACTGGCGATGAACGGCAAGATCGCCCAGGTCGCGCTCTCGGCCGATGGACGTCTGGTCGCGGCCTGCGACGAGTTCCGGGGAGAGATCCGAGTCTGGGAACTGTCCGCCGACGGCGCCTCGGCCGCGCCGGTCGAGATCGAAACCAAGGGCGGCGGCGCGGCTCTCTCGCTCTGCTTTTCCCCGGGGGGCGAAACCCTCGCGGCCGGCGACGGCGACGGCGGCATCCGGTCCTGGGAGATTCCCGCCGGCAGGGCCCGGCCGGGGATCGCGGCCAGCCGGGGCCGGGTGAGGCACATCGCGGTCTCTCCTGATGAAAAAGCGTTGTTGCAAATCAACGACGACGGCCTGGCGCTGGTGTGGGAGTTCGGCGAGGGCCGGGGCGCACGCCGCGTCCCCGGATCGGCCGGCTTCCGGCCGACCGGCGAGTTCCTGCCCGACGGCGGCCTGGCGCTCATCGACGGCGAGGGCGCCGTCGTCGTCCACGAGCGGGCCACGCTCGCTCGCCGCAACGTCGTCTTCGAGCGTCCGCTCGCCGAGAACGGCAAGACCGTCTCAAGCTGGGGCTTTCACAGCCTGGCGGTCGGCCCTGAGGGGCGGATCGCCGCGGGCAGCCGGGACGGCCCGCTCGCCTGCGTCTGGAAGGTCGTCGACGGCCGGCTTGCGTCCAAACCCGTGCGCGGCCACGACGACGCGATCAACGCAGTCGGCTTCTCGCGCGACGGCGCCTCGCTGCTGACCGGCGGCGACGACGGCCTGGTGAAGGTCTGGAGCCTCGCGGGCGACGAACCGAAGCTGGAACGCGTGGTCGGCTCCGAAGGGGGCGAGTCCCCCTCTCCGGTCACTGCGGCGGCCTTCTCGCCCCGCGACAAGGGCCTGATCGCGGTCGGCCGTCGGAACGGCCGACTCAGCCTCATCGAGCCCGGCGCGGCGGAACCCGTCAACGTGACCGCGGGCCTTCAGGGCATGGTCCGAGCGGTCGCCTTCTCCGGCGACGGCCTGCTCGTCGCGGCCGCCGGCGACAATCGGCAGATCAGCCTGTTTGAAGCGGCCCGCCCCGGCCTGCCGATCCTCCTCGGCGCGCGTCCCAGCCACTTCGAGATGATCAACGCCCTGGTCTTCTGGCCCAAGGGGAAGATCCTCGCGAGCGCCAGCGACGATACGACGGTCCGCCTCTGGAGGCTGAGCGACCGCGCGCTGATCGGTACATTGGCGGCGTCGAAGGACGGCCTCGACTGGGTCGTCTTCACCCCCGCCGGCCTGTTCGACGCGTCCCCCGAGGGGGAGCGTCGCGTCACCTGGCGGCTCCAACAGGCCGCCGACGGCGGCGGAGGCGGGGGCGAGGAAGTCGTCGCCCGCCTGGACCAACTCCGCCGGCAGCGGCACGTCTTCGACCTCGCCGAGCGGTTGAGCCAGGCCGAGGACGTCCTGCCGACCTTGGCGATTCCAGGAGGACGCCCGCCGCGCATCGAGCTCGCGCCGATCGCCGAACTCAGCCCCAAGCAGCGGCGGGTCGAGTTGGCGATCCGGCTCACCAACCCGACCGTCACCGACCTGCGGCTCTACCACAACGGCGTCGCCGTCGCGGGGGACCTGAAAGCCGAAGGCGGAACGGTCAAGGCCGCCGTGACCCTGGTCGGCGGCGGCAACCGGATCTACGCGCTCGCCGGCAAGCCGGGGAGCATCGACGCGCGATCGAACCAGCTCGATCTCACCTATAACGGCCCGACGCCCGGCAAGACCCACGTGCTGGCCCTCGGCGTGAGCCGCTACAAGACCCAGTCGCTTCGCTACGCCGACGCCGACGCCAAGGCGATCGCCGAAGCCCTCCGCCAGAGCGGCTTCGACGACGCGGCCCTGAAACCCGACGACCCGATCGTGCTGCTCAACGAGGACGTCTCCGCGCGGACGGTGAACAGTGCATTCGAAAAGCTGCGGAAAGAGGTCCAGGGCCGGCCCGAGGACAAGGTCGTCGTCTTTCTGGCGGGGCACACCGACGTTCGACAGGGGCGTTTCTGCCTCTTGCTCCCCGACGCCGCGATGCCGGAGGGCCCCGAGATCGTGGCGCTGCGGGGCGCCGGAATCGAAGGCGCCGCTCGGGCGCGACCGCCGAATGGCGCGCCGATGCGGGACGAGACCCTCCTGCCCTACGCGACGATCCATCGGAACCTGGCGTTCGTCGATGCGCTCCAGCGGCTCGTGATCGTGGACGCCTGCCAGGCCGAGGCGATCTTCGACGACCCGATCGTCCGCATGAAGCAGCGCCGTTCGGTGCGGATTCTGGCGGAGGGCGACGCCTACGAGGCCCGCACCTCGTACATCCTGGCCGCGCGCCGAGGCGAGCGGGCCGGCGAGGCCGAACGGCTCAAGCACGGCCTACTCACCTACGCCCTGCTTCGCGGAATCGGGAGGACCGGGCTGGGGCCGACCCCCGACCTGCCGCTGTTCCAGCAGTACCCGAGCGCGGACATGAACCGGGACGGCTGGGTCGAAACCGGCGAACTGCGACAGTACGCCGACGTCACGGTCCCAATGCTCGCCCAGACGTTCCCGGAACTCGTCCTCCGAGGCGCGTTGGGACGAACGCCCGTCGACCCCGCGTCCGTCGTCTCCCAAGACGCCGAGCAGACCTCCTCGTTCCCACTGCTGGAGACGCCGACCGACGCCAAGGCGTCCATCGAGGGGAGTGCTCGAAGGTGAGGCGGCGTTCGGACGCTCACTGTTTAACCAGGTTTTCCACCGGCGCGACCTGGGGGTCGAAGATGCGGATCTTGTTCCAGCCGGAGAGCGTCTCCGGCGGATAGAAGCCCGCGAACTGGCGTCGAGACGTCAGTTCGGAAACCCGCCGCAGGACCGCTTGCTGAAAATCGAAAAGCGTCGTCGACGCCCCGGGGTCGGCCCCGGCGGCGGCTCCTCCGGCGACGCTGGAGGACTGAATCACGGCCTGCGCGAAGGCCCCGAGCTCGGCCAGCCTCTCGCTCGGATCCTGCTTCGAGGCCGTCAGCACCAGAACGCCGCGGTTGCCGGAGAGGTCGCGAATCCATTCCTGGATCGTACTTCGGCCTCCGCCCGGGACCGCGCCGTGAATGCCGTCGAGGAGGAGCAAGACCAGGCAGCCGCGGCTCGTGACTTCCTCGAGACGCTCGGAGAGGGCGGCGGCCGAGACGATTTGCTCGGCCTCGCTCTTGAGCGTGGAATCGGCCGAGAGGATGATCGAGCCGCCTGAACCGGGTTTAAGGACGTGCGATTCGAGAATGAGGAAGACGGCGTCGCCGGCCTTCAGCCTGTTCGCTCTCGCGTCCTCGGCCAGTTCGTCGAACGCTTCAAGAATCCGCTGCGCGCCCGCGTTCGAGTTGGAAACGACTTTCATATCGATTTGATCATCCGCGAAACGGGCTCGGCCGTCGGGTCGTTTGAAGAACGCCGCCAGCTCCTCGGCGTCGCGTCCGGCGTTCCGGATGTCGGGGACGCCGCGCTCCTGAAACTTCTCGATCCCGAACGAACGAATCACCAGGCGAGACCGGCCCGGGACCACGGGCGGAGGGATTCGACGAGGGTCGAGTCGCACTTCAAGCCGCTCGATCGCGGTCACGCCCAGGTCGTCGGTCGCCTCGATCGTGACGATGTTCCCGTCCGGTCGAAGGCGGATCCGGTCGGTCGCGGCGGCGAGCGGAACGGTCGGCTCGATCGTATGAGCGGGGTAGCGGATCGTGTCGCCGTGAACGATCAGGGAACGGACCCGACGCTCCGGCGCGGCTTCCGCCTCGACCCGCAGAGTCAGCTCGGGCTCGGTCGCCACGATCTCGAACCCCGGAGCGATCGGCCTGGGCTCGACCACGCGAATCGCCGGCGGCTTGCGAACCACCGGCGCGCCTTGCGCCAGCGCCAGGGCCGCGACGGCGTCGCCGGTCTTGATCACGGCGTCGATGACGTCCGGCTTGCGGAGCTGCTTCTCGTACCGCGACATCGGAAAGAACTCGGACGGGAGCGACAGCCAACGGTTCGGATCGCGCGTGTCCAGGTGATTGAGATGCCAACCCAGCAGCCGACGATCGCCGGCGATCGAAGTGTCGTAATAGCCTTCGGGCATCCAGACGACCCACTCGCGGTCGCCGCCGGGAAACAGGCTCAGCGCGGGGACGTCGGACCGCGAGGTCGCCATGGGGATCGCCGTCGCGACGCCCTGTCGATGGACCAGAAACGAAGTCTGATCCTCCAACGAAGGGGCGATCGAAGCCAGCTCCGCGTCCAGCCGCTCGATCGCCAGGGGCTCGCGGCGGGAGGTTTGATTGATCCGCTCGACGCGGTCTCCGACCTTCAATCCCATCTGCTCGGCGAAGCTGCGCGAGAGGACTTTCTGGATCACGCCCCCCGGCCCCTGGGCGTCGGGTGCGATCACCGCGCCGAGCGCCGGCCGCGCGTCGCAGCCGGCGAGGCTCCAGAGCGAAAGCTTCATGTCGGCCGAGCTGGTGACCAGCCATCGGCCGTCGGCCGACGGCGCCATGCCCTGCACCGCGCCGCCGTGGCCGAGCAGAACGCGCGTCCTGACGCCGTCCGGCAAGCTGTAGATCAGCACGCTCCCTTCCTCGCAGCCGATCGCGACGCACAGCTTGGGGTGGCCGGCCTGGGCGTCGGCCGGGATGAACGTGAAGCTGGACCAACGGCCGTCGAGCGGGCTCAATTGCACCGGGATCTCGGCCCCTTGCGCCGGCGCAAGAGCGATCCGGTCGAAGGCCCTCGCGATGAACGTCCAACCGAGCGTCGATCGGACGGCTCGACTGAGCGCGGCGTCCGGCGCAACCGGCACGAACCGCCGCTCGGCCAGATCGAACCCTTCCCAGGCGATCGCGCCGGCGTCGACGGCCCGCGATCGCGAGAAGGCCAACGTCGGCTTCGCATCAACGAACGCCGCCTCCCAGAGAACCGTGCCTGGACCGTTCGCTTGCGGCGCTCGATCGTCCGCGCGGCCTTGCGGGTCGAGGAGAGTGATCTGCTGCGTCTCTCCTCCGGCCGCCGCGAGGGCTCGGCCGTCCGGACTGAAGGCGAGCGCCTTGACCAGCCCGTCGATGGTGCGAGGAGGGCCGACGGGCCGACCCTCGGGCATGCCGCGCACGGTCACGTCGCAATCCTTGCGCGGGTAGTCCCGGCTGGTTGCGCGGTACTTCAACACGCTCGATGCGAGCGACTTGCCATCAGGACTGAACGCCAGCGCCTCGACGGCCCTGCGCTCGCCCGCGGTCTCAGGATTGAGCACCAGACCATTGTTGAGATCGGCGCCGTCGTACCTCTCGATCTTGCCGTTCTCCCGCCCGACGACGACGTATCGAGCGTCGCCGGAAGCGGCGAGAGCGCTGACGACGACCCCCTTGCCCTCGTCGGCCGCCAGGTCCTGATCGGAGCAAGGCGCCCAGAACGCCAGCCGTTGCGTCCTCCAGTCCCAGAGCCGCACCGAACCGTCCTTCGCGCCGCCGCCGCTGACGATCCGAGCGTCGTCGAGGAATGCCAGGGCCGACGCCTCGCCGGTATGACCTTGCAATACCGCGACCGTCTTGGGAGTCGCGTCCAACAGGTCCCACACCCGGATGGTTTTGTCTTCGCCGCATGAAGCCAGATAGCGACCACCGGGCGCGAAAGCCAGACCGAAAACCGCGCCCGCGTGCCCGCGACGTTGGAGGACGGGCGTTTCCATGCGGTCTGGAGAGAGCTCGAACAGGAGGTCGCCGACCCCTCGGTCCTCCCTCCCCGGAATTCGATAGATCAAGATTCCGCCACGAGAGCCGATCGCCCCGATCCCCGCCACCGCCAGCATTCTCTGGCCCTGCGCGTCGGCGACGGGCGACACCGCGAGGGCGTGAACCCGCCCGCCGCGACGCCGGATCGGAGGCCGGACCGATCGATCAAGGCGCAGACCTCGGTCGTTCACCTCCCAGACATGGACGACCTTGTCCCGTCCGCCGGAGATCAGATACTTGCCGTCGCCGCTGAAGACCATGGCCTGGACCAGGTCCGTATGCCCCTGCGCGTTCAAGACGAGGGTCGGGCTCAAGAAGTCGGGGGGAACGCCCTGCGCGAAGGCCGGCGCCCCCCACGCCCACAACCCCAGCGCCGTCATGACCGCCCCGAGTCCCAAGGCGTCGCCGCATGCAATTCGGCGGGATCGCCGGAGGCCGTTTGCATCCGCTTTCCTCGCGCCGAACCAGGACGATTCGGGTTTCTCTGCCGGAGATTCGAGTCGCCTGCGTGCAACTGCCCAGTTACGAGGAATGCGCGTCATTGGTGCCACTCGCTTCCCAACGGGCCGCCCGCGGTGGGCGACGGAAGATGTTCGAGCGTCGGTTCGCGAATGCGCCCGACCTTCGGCTATCAAAGGAACGAGCGCTTCGACGGTATGTGTCGATCGTCGGCCCCAATCTCATTGTAAGCCGGGGCGCGGTCCCGAGTGAATCGCACCTCGGCGGATTCCCGGGATTCCAAAGCGCGCACGTAACCAGTTGATTGATAGACAGTTACGAACTCCCTAGCGAAAGCCGCTCCGATCACCCCGGCGGCGGCGTGGAGGTGAAACGCTCGCGGTTCAACTCGTAAGTCGGATCATCTCGCGAATATCGATGAAAATCGAGCGATCGAACCCACCTGAATTGTCGATACAAACAGCAAATCCCTCGCGATCAGCTAGTCGGCGGTTCACGAAGGGGGCCCGCTCGCGACAGCCTTGGAAGGCTTTCGTGACGGGAAACTCGGGAATTGATAACACGCCACACGATGATTCTAGATCGCTCGGCGGTTCCATTGTGGTCGTTCACCGCTCCCAAGGACCTTGTCCTACCCCCGGACGAATCCGGCGGGAGCACCTGAACCGCCCCGATCGGTGACGAGCGGCGGGAGTTTCGGTCAATAAGGGGAGTGATGCGATGATGCGATTGCACCAGCCTTGGCTGGCTCTCGGGATGGCCCTGACGTCATTGGCCGGAACTCGATTCGCGCATGGTCA
This sequence comes from uncultured Isosphaeraceae bacterium, assembly GCA_937907405.1. Classification (GTDB taxonomy): domain Bacteria; phylum Planctomycetota; class Planctomycetia; order Isosphaerales; family Isosphaeraceae; genus Paludisphaera. The sequence goes on from CALCIC010000546.1 coordinate 7,922, forward strand.
GGCCAGCGAGCAAACGACTCCTCAACCGGTTTTCATCGCGCCTCGGGCGAGTGCGCTAGCGCCGGCGGGCGGTTTGATCGCACAAGCCCCGGGTAAAGGCCTGACTGGCTATCCCGCGGGCGGAGGCGCCTTTCCTCAGGGCCATCAGTCTCCCGCGGGCATGATGCAGGTTGCTTCGCCGCAGAGCGGATATACGACGCATTACGGCCAGATCCCCGACCAGATGCCGTCCAGCCAGGCCATGGCGGGCTCGAACGCACCGTACGGCGCCCCCGGCGCGATCGGCGGACTACCAGGCGGCGGGCCGTTCACTCCGCAGGAGGGGAGCGTGAACGCTCCAGGCGTCATGAGCGGCGAGGCGGCCGCCTACCCGTTTGAGTTGAACGGCGCGGGCGGAACCGGGGCCCTCGGGACGGCCGCGGGGACCGGGGCCGGCGCCGGGGGGGGGCCTTCCGGCTTCCCGCCGTCGGACGCCTCGGCGACGGCCGGGGCCGCGGCCTTCGAGTCGGCGCTCGCGGGGTTGTCGGGGCCCGGCGGGGCCGGCGCGGCGGAGTCGAACTTCACGCCGAACATGATCGGCGACCTGAGCCCCATCGGCCTTCGGGCGATCCAGATCCAGGGGCCGCCGACGGTCGGGCCGCCGTCGCTTCGGCCTCCCGGCGCCCCCGGCGCCCGTGCGGCCTCGCTGTTCGCTCCGAGCACCCGAGCCCTCAAGATGTCCGAGAACATGTCGCCGAGGCCGCAGGACCGCTTCTTCGCAGACTTCAATTATTACAACAACGTCAACGCGGCCCAGAACCTCTACGATCGGTCGCCGATCAAGAACATGGAAGTGTACCGGCAGATCTACGGCTTCGAAAAGACCTTCGACCAGGGCCGAGGATCGTTCGGCATGCGGTTGCCGATCAACACCCTGACGGCGGACGGGACCTCGCGCGCCGTGCAGACGCCGACTCGCACGGCCGCCGGCAATCTGAGCATGTTCGCGAAATACATACTCAAAGAAGACGTCAAGACCGGCAGCCTGATCAGCGCCGGTCTGGCCGTCACCGCGCCGACGGGGCCCGGGCGGTTCGCCGGCGCCCCTTACGTCGATGGAATCAACAACACGTCGTTCCAGCCGTTCCTGGGGTACATCTTCAACTTCCGCAAGTTTTACATCCAGGGCTTCAGCGCCTTCGATTTCACGTCGAGCGCCCGCGACGTCACGCTCATGTACAACGACGTCGGCATCGGCTATTACCTGTTCCGGGCTCAAGATCCCTCGGCCTTCTTGACCGCCGTGGTGCCGACGTTCGAGGCTCACGTGAACTCTCCGTTCACTCACCGCGACTGGAAGAACCGGTTCGACCCCGCGGGGACGGCGGACATCGTCAACCTGACGTACGGATTGAACTTCCAGATCCAGCGGTCGGCGGTCATCAGCACGGCTCTGGTGACGCCGGTCACCGGCCCAAGGCCGTTCGACGCCGAATTCGTAATGTTCGTCAACTTCTTCTACGGACGAAGCCGTTCCGGCCGGATCCCGATTCAGCCGCCGCCGAGCTTCTGATCGAGGCCGACCGCCTCGCCTCCCGGCCGCGCGAGTCGCAAACTCAAATGAGAGACCGGAACCAGGAACGCGGTGACGTCACCCGGTTCCGGTCTCCAATAGCTCACCCCCCGACGATTTCCGAGCAATCACCCCGGCGCGCCGGCCCTGAGCACGAGCTTCCGAGCGGTAGAGCCCGGCTCGAACAATCTCGGGATTCGAGGTTGATTCGAGGTTCCGAGCCCCGGGTTCGGCGCCGCGGCAGCGGTCGCCCGGGGCGTGGCCGTCGATTTCGCGTTTGGTCGCCGCGCCGGCGCGCTCGATCGAGGGGTGACCTGGACTCGTTTCGAGCCGGCCGATCCGTTGTTCCCGGTCAGGAGGATCGATTCGACCGGCAGACCTGGAGGAGCCGACTGACTGAAGCCGGTCACGAAGTCGGCGATGGGAATCGGCGTGCCCGTGAACGTGTTGGCGTTTGCGGACGGCCGCTCGGCCACCGGATTCCCGTTCGGAGCGTCGTAGCGAAACACGCCGTAGATGCCGTCGAGAGTGACGTCGTTGGACTGGACGACGTTGCCGACCGGAACCGCGTAGACGCCGTTCTTGTTGTCCAGTCGCGAGATATAGACTCCGGCGAAGATGTTGCCGGAGATCAAGTTGCCCCGTCCAGGCAGCCCGACGGTGTTGTTCGACGTCCCGATCATCACGACGCCGTACTGCTGGAAGCCGTAATAGACGGGAATTCCATCGGGAAGCGTGATCGACGGGTGATTCGCCATCGGGCTGATTTGCTGGCTCCCGTTGGTCGCGGCGAAAGCGACCTGCCCGTTGGAATCGACGCCGATGCGATTGCTCGTGACTACCGTCCCGAGCCCCGCGGCCGTCCCCCGCGCGTTGCCCGTGCTGGACTGCGTGGTTCCTCCATAGATCTCGACGCCGGCGAGGCCGTTGGCCGAGATCAGGTTGGAATCGACGACGTTGTTGGGCGAAGCCGTGATGAAGACGCCGAACTCAAAGTTGGGGTTCGCCCTCAACCCGGCGAGGTCGGTGCCGATCGTGTTGCCCTGGATCAGGTTGGCGTTCGTGTGGTTGTCGGTCGCGCCCTGGCTGGCGACGTCGACTCCGATGAGGTTGCCCGAGATGAGATTGCCCAAGCCGGCCGCGCCCACCTGGTTGCCGGTTCCCTGGAGAATCAAAACGCCGTTCTGCTGAGTCGGATTACGCGGCGGATTGGGCAACGCCGGATCGGCCAGGCCGGGCCGAGCGGCCCCCGTCACGTCCGTCCCGATGAAGTTGTTGTAGATCAGGTTCGAGGCGGAGAGTTGGCCGACGATCGCGATCCCGGCGTAGCTGTTGCCGGAGATCAAATTGCCGGCGGTCGAGAACAATGAACTTCCGGTGGGTGCAAGAGCCGCGTTGCCGACCAGCGTCCAGCGGCTGTCGCTCAGCAGCACGCCCACCGAATTGGAACCGACCTGATTCAAGGCGTCGACGCCGATGACGTTGCCCTGAATGACGTTGCCGACGGCCGTCGACGAACCGACCTCGACGCCGACGAACTCTCCGTTCGCGGGGTTCTGATCGTTGCGATTCGAGCCGCTCTGGGTGATGAGGTTGCCCGAGCCGGCGGACGTCCCCCCGATGGTGTTGTAGCTGGCGAAGGAGTCGACCGCGACGCCGATCGGGTTATTGAGGTTCAGGCCGTTCTGGGCGTCGTCGTACGCGGTCCCCAGGATGCTGACGCCGATGTAGTTGCCCTGAATCGTGTTGCTGGAGGCCGCCCCGGTTAACCCGACGCCGGCGTCGCCGTTGCCGGAAATGACGTTGCTCGGCGTCGAGGGGGCCAGCGTCCCCGGAATCCAGCCCGGCCCCGGCCTGCCGATCGAATTGCCTTGAGCATTGTTGATCAGCACGCCGAAGTGATTGTTTCCAAGGCGACTGAATCCACCGGCGTCGACGCCGATCAAATTCCCATCCAGGACGTTGCCCGTTGCATACAAGCCGGCTTGCTGGTCGATCGTGACGCCGTAGCCGTTGCCCGAGATCACGTTGCGATTACCAGCTGACGCGGCGCCGATCGAATTGTACGATCCGTTGATGATGTGGATACCGCTCCAGGCGTTGCCCAACGCATGCTCGCCTGTGACGTCCGTCCCCACGAAATTGCCGAGAACGACGTTCCCGGCGGCCGGAGAGTCGCTCGACGAACTCGAAATCTGAAGGCCGTCGACCGCGTTCCCTGAAATGACGTTCCTGTACGAAACGGCGGCGCCGGGAAGGTTGCCCACGACGTTGTTCGACGCGCCGGAGATCACCACTCCAGAC
>CALCIC010000547.1 GCA_937907405.1 uncultured Isosphaeraceae bacterium
GGTTTCGTGGCTCGGGCGTCCCGCCCGAGCATCCACGGGACGAACGCGGCAAGCCGCTCGGGCGGGACGCCCGAGCCACGCGGGCGGATGCTCGACCGACATGCTGCTCCCCCCGGATCGGGAAAAACGGTGATCCGAGGCTATCCATCAACTCGGCCGGTTCCTCGAACGCGTTGACCGTGACGACTTGTATGGATTCGGTTACTTCTGTGATACCATTGAGGGGGTGATGCTGGTCGCCAACGGACATCGATACTTCGCCTCGAGTCTTCGAGACTACACCGAGCGATGGGGCTCGACCGACGACGAGGAGTTTCGGTGGAACATCGGTAATTGGGAGCATCCAGGCGGCTTGGCTTCCTCCGAGGAGCAAATGGTAGCCGCCCTGATGCATCGAGACTGAGTATAAGGAAGCCAATCCGCCGAGGGGGCATGGCCAGGATCTTGGATCATGGGGTGGGCCATCGGCGGACGGGCTGCTCGTTTCAGAGCGTCGAGCGGATTGGCGGTTATTTGCCGTCTTTGACGGCCTTCTCGTATTGTTCGAGGCGGTCCTTCATGCCGTCGTCGTCTTCGAGGTCGGTCCCCTTGGCGTTTTCGACGGCGCGTTTCTGGACTTCCAGGGCCTTGGCGGGCTTGCCGGAGTCGAAGTAGGCCTTGGCGAGGGTGTCGGCCACGTAGGGGTTTTTCCCTTTTTCGAGTTCGTCGCCGCGTTCGGCCGTTTCCACGGCGAACGCCAGGAGCTTGGCGCTCGGCTTGTGCTTGGCGTCGGGGTCGACGATGGCCCAGGCGATCGAGTTGAGGGCGTTGGCGTTCTTGCCGGCGGGGCCGTCGAGCAGGGTCTTGCCGATTTCGAGCGCCTTGTCGTCGTCGCCTTTCTTGATCAGCGTGGTGAACCTCAGGCCGTTGAGGTTCGCCGCCATGCTGGGTGACTCCTTGGAGATTTCGTCGATCGCGGCGAGCACCTTGTCGGGGTCTTCGGTCTCGATCGCGGCGACGAGTTTCTTCTGGTATTTCTGGGCGTTGGCCTGAGCTTCGGCGGCCTGCTTCTGCTCGGCCAGGGCCGCCTTGAGGTCCCATGAGCCGCTGACGATTTTTTCGAGGGGCTCGTCCATGGCGGCGGGGTGGCCGATCCAGGCGATCTTGTTGTCCTTGTTGATGATGAAGGCCGTGGGGATTCCCCCCTGGCCGGCGGCCTTCATCCAGTTCTTGGCCATGGCGCCGTCGCCGCCGTCGCCCTTGTCGGGGACGGCGTCGAGGGCGACGCGGTAGTCCATCTTGTCGGCCATCTCCTTGACGAACGGCTCGACCTTGTCCTGGTCCTGTTCGAAGACGCTGACGCCGATGAAGGAGACGTCGGCGTGCTTCTTCTGGAGTTCGGTCAGGTGGGGGATGGTCGCGCGGCAGGGGCCGCACCAGGTCGCCCAGAATTCGACGACGTAGAACTTGCCGGGCTCAAGCGCCTTGACGGGCTCGCCCTTGACGAACGATTTGACTTCGAGCTTCGGGGCGGGGTCGCCGATCCCCAGGTTCTCGGCCCGCGCGGCGGACGCCGCCAGCCACCCGACCCCCACCACCGCCGCGAACGCCAACGGCCTTGCGATCTTGGTCATCATGGTCGTCACCTCAAGTATCGACGCACCCTGGATTGGGATGCGTCGGTCGGATCACAGGAAGTCCATCGGAATGATCGTAGTCGCCCCTGGTTGTTTCGTCACGCGAAAACCGGGCGGTTCGGTTCGCATTCGATCGAATTCAGAGAGGGGTGATCGAGGCGCCGTGGTTCTGGGCGCGGGTCCAGAGGATTTCCGATCGGTCGAGGCCGCGGCGGTCGACGAGCCATTCGGCGACGGCCCGGCGTTCGTCCGCCGAGATGGCGCCGAAGGCGTAGAGCGACGGCCCCCACGAGCTTTGGCCGCCGCCGACCAGGCCGAGGCGGCCGAAGTCGTCGACCAGGGTTTCGGATTCGGGGGTTGCGTAGACGCCCCCCTGGGCCGAGGCGAAGGCCGTGCCGACGCGATGTTGCAGCTCGCCGACCGCCGCGCCGAAGGCGGGCAAATCGCGTTCGGCCACGGCGCTCAAGAGGTCGAGGAGCACGAGCCGGCAGAGTCGTTCGGTGACGCGCTCGGGGCAGGGGGGAAGCTCGGCGAAGGCGGCGGCCTCGGCGGCGCCGTGCCTCCCCTTCGGGCCGGGCGGGCGGACGATCAGGACCGACCATTCCGGGGGGAACGTCATGCGGGAGACGAGGGGAGGGACGGCGTCGGCGACCTTGTGGCCGCCGTCGACCACGAGCCCGCCGTGCAAGAACCCGTGGAGCCCGACCCCCGAGCGGCGGCCCCGCTCCGACAGCCGGGCGAGGGCCTCGACCGAAGGCTCGGCGACGCCCGAGAGCCGCAGCAAGAGCGCGGCGACCGCCAGGCTGAGCTGCGTCCCCACGCCCAGGCCGCTGTGCTCGCCGGGGGCGGAGACGACCTCGATCCGCGCCGGCTTGGGAAACAGGTCGGAATCCGCTTTCTCGTGGATTCGATCGAGGATCGAGGCGACGCGGTCGGCGAGGAGGCCCTCGGCCTGGAAGGCGTCCGCCGGGGCGGCGGTCAGCTCCAGGCCCGGGCGCTCGACCATCAGGCCGACGCCGCCGAACTGCCGGGAGGCGTGCGGCCCCCAGCCGAGGAGTCCGAAATGGAGCCGGCTCGCCGTCGTGATGCGGAGGGGCGTCATGAGGGGTCGACTTTCGGGTCGGTGGGGGCGGATTCCGCGGCCTGGCGGACGTGTTCCCTGAGCAGGTCGAACGCCCGACGCTCGATCGGGCCGCCGGTCTTGTCGACCAGGACCGCCAGCTTCTGGTATTCGGCCAGGATCTCCGAAGGGGGGATGATGGCGGTTCGGGTGGCGAGGACGGCGGCCTCGACGACGGCGTGGCGGGCGCGGTTGAAGCCGAGGAAGTCCCGCAGTCGACCCTCGGCGACGGTCTCGACCAGCACGGTCGTCCGCTCGTCGAGGTCGTCGAGGACGATGGTCTGGAACTCGTAGTAGCGGCAGGCGCCGATCAGAATCCGGCCATCGACGGCGTCGGCCGGCCTGGTTTCGGGCTCGGGGTCGAACGGGGCGCCGACGGCCGCCTGGGCCAGCAGCAGGACGTCGTCGGTGACGTGGAAGACCCCCTCGCCGTGCTCCTTGAGGTTCTGGTACGTGGTCGAGGTCTTGTAAGGACGGAGGACGAACGTACCCATGCTCATGTCGGCAGGGATCTTCGGGCCCATCGGGGCGATGTTCAGCCGGCCGGCGGGGCTCTGGGTCGTGACGGTGCCTTCGAGGATCACGCGGGACCGCCCTTATCGGTTTCATTTTCATTGGGACGCGGACCGGGGCGCCGACGCTCGCGACGGCTGGCCTCCGCCTCGGTGAGGAAGCCCCATTCCAGCGCTTGATCCTGGCGATAGGCCTTGCTCAGCGTCAAGGCGGTTCCGGCCTTCATCATCTCATAACCAAGGTAGAATGCATGCGACGGGTCGACGACGCCCATGCGGTCGAACAGGGCGAACGGGTCGGCGTCGCTCAACAAGCAGGCGTTGTTCAGCGCGTGGATTTTCCCGTCCTCGGCGAAGATCCGCCAGTTGGGGTCGCGAATCCGCCGCTGCAGCTCGGCGAGGTTCTCGGCGCCGAACCGAGGGGGCTTGGGGTCGCGGAGCATGATCAGCCGGCGCTCGACGTGTTTGGGGAGGACTCGTTTGGTCACGGCGTGGTGGACCAGCCTTCGCGCCAGGTCGAGCTCGCGGACCGACGACCGCGCCCAGTTGACGACGGCGGTGGTCAGCACGCTCCGGATTTGCAGCTCCTGGCAGAAGCCCAGGAGCATGGTGTTGACCCCCGCCGAGTCGACGTCGGTCAGCTCGGTGAGGTTGCCGACCCCCATCATCAGGGGGGCCTCGGGATGGCGCCGGCGGACCTCCAGGTAGCGTCCCAGCGAGGCCGCGAAGCCGAAGCCGATCGGCTCCAGGATCGGGTCGAGCCGGAACCGGACGCCGGCGGCGTCGAGCGCCTCGGCGGTCGCGTCAAGCCCGTCGAGCGAGCCGGGGCGGTCGGGGATCACAACGACCTCGGCGCCCCAATCGCGGGCCGCGTCCCGGTTGGCGCCGTTGACGGAGAGGACCAGCTCGGCGCCGGCGGCGACGGCCCGGGCGACCTCGTCGGGGTCGAAGCTGTCGATCGAGACCCGCAGGCCCAGATCCCGAAGGGCGCGGACGGCGTCGCCGACGTCGGCCCAGGGCTCGCCCGGCTCGCATCCCAGGTCGATCAGGTCGGCCCCCTGCGCGGCGAAGTCGGCCGCCTGGTCGAGCAGCTCGGCCCGAGACAGCCGGGGGGCGAGGTTGATCTCGGCGAGGATCTCGACGTCGTAGCCGCCGTAGCCGGCCAGTCGAGAGTCGGCCTCGCCGAAGTACTGGGGAAGGTCGCGCAGGTCCTCGGGGCCGACCTCGATCGGCACTTCCGGGGCCTTCTCCTGGAGCGGCGCCAGGTCCCCTTTCAGGTGGCCCGGCACGACGATCCGGTCGATCCCTGGCGGTGGGGCGAAATGCCGGGCGGCCCACTTCGGGGTCATCAGCGCGGCCACCGTGATCGGCATCACGGCGACCTCGGCGGCGAACCCGACGCGCGGGGCCAGGTCGTCGAGCACCTGCCGGAGCGCGAACTCGGCGAGGCGTCCGGTGACGAACAGGATGCGGGTCGGAGGTGGTTCGGGGGGCTGGCTCACTCGATCCTCATCCTGGGGGGGCGTGGCGACGTTCGCCTAGCGGACGGCCCCGCCGTTGACGCGGTAGACCTGGCCGGTCAGGAATTCCGAGGCCGGGCCGACCAGGAACGCGGCCACTCGGGCGACGTCTTCGGGCGTCCCCCAGCGGTTCAAGGGGGTCTCTCGAATCACGCGGTCGTGCCAGACGGCCGACGCCTGTTCGCCCCAGGCGGTCTTGATCCAGCCCGGGGCCACGGCGTTGACCCGGACGGCCGGCGCGAGGCTTAGCGCCAGGCTTCGGGTGAAGGCCGTCACGGCGCCCTTGGTCGCCGCGAACAGCTCTCCCGAGTCCCCCTCCATGCCGGTCTCGGCCTGGTCCCAGCCCATGGTGACGATCGCCCCCCGGCCGCGTTCGACCATCCGCCGGCCGACGGCGCGGCAGAGCCGCAAGGCCGCCACGACGTCGACCTCCCAGAGCAGGTCGAGCTTGGCGTCGAACGAGAGCCCCGCCGAATCGCCGGTGAGGGTGTCGGCCCCGGCGATCTGGAGCCAGGCGTCGAGCCCTTCCCAGAGGTCCCAGGCCGTTTCGACCAGTCGATCCCCTTCGGGGCGCGAGCCCAGGTCGGCCAGGACGGAGTCGGCGCGAACGCCCAGCCGGCGGACCTCGGCGACGACCCCGGCGGCGGCCTCGGCGTTGCGGCCGTGGACGATCACGTCGGCGCCCTGGCGCGCCAGTTCCAGGGCGACGGCCCGGCCGATGCCGGACGTCGCGCCCAGGACCGCGCATCGCATTCCGCCGAGAGTTCGATCAGGAGCTGGGTCGGGCATTCGAGCGTTCGCCAGGGGGAGGACGGGGGGACGGCTCGGGCTGGCCCGCGCGGGCCGACCGTCGTACATTGAAGCTTTCTTAAAGTCTAACTCGCAAGAGCGTATGATGGGGAGGGCTTCGCCGCCGCATCCGGCTCGACGGGGGGCCCGCCCTCCCGGTCCGACCCCTCGTTTCCTCAGACAAGGGGAGTCCGCCCATGAGCCGGCCCTTGCTCCAGACGATCCAACGCGCCGGCCTCGCGGTTCGGACGGCCTGGCTGCTGCTGGGGCTGACGTTGTTGTTGCTGGCGGCCCTTGAAATCGGCCTTCGCGGCGTCTTCGCCCTTAAGGACCGCGTGGCCGGGCCGACGATCCCCGACCCCCGGGTGGTTCGCGACGGCTACGCCGGCGAGACCTGGCCGATCCAACACTACCGCGAACTGGAAGCCCTGGCCGAGCGTTGGGAGCCGTACGTCTACTTCCGCCAGCGGCCGTTCGCGGGCGAGACCATCAACATCGACGACCTCGGCCGACGCGCGGTCTGGCGGCCCCCCGACGCAGCCCCCCCCGACTCCCGGCCCGTCAAGATCCTGATGCTCGGCGGCTCGGCGCTCTGGGGCTACGGCGCGCGCGACGATCAGACGATCCCGTCGCTTCTGGCCCGGTCGCTGCACGAGCGCGGGGTCGCGAGATCGGAAGAGCACACGTCTGAATTCCAGTCACCTTG
>CALCIC010000548.1 GCA_937907405.1 uncultured Isosphaeraceae bacterium
GCAGCTCGCCGCGGCCACGACGGTCGCCTCCTCGCTCCCGTTCTCCATCGCTTGCGTCCTCGGCCTCGGTCTCGCGCTCGGAAGCTTCTGGCTCGCAAACCGCAATACGAGAGAGGAGGCCCCAGGTCCGCACGTCGAGACGGCAACGACCAAAGCGCGCGTACCGATCCCGTTCACTCCAGACCACGCGACCGTCGTAGCCCCGTCCCAAAGCGACGTGATCACTCCAAGCACGCCCGTCACGGTCGTCAGGCCGCCCAGGGCGAAACCGGTCGCCCATGCATCGCAGCCTATCCCAGACGCGCTCGATCGCCGCATGAGTTCGCCGCGCCTCGTGATTGAGAATCGTCCGGAAGCCCCGACGGTCGACGGTCGAGAACTCTTCGAGCGCATCTGGTCCCCAGGGGACCCGAGGAGTCATGGCGGCGACGGTCTCGGTCCTGTGTTCAATGCGCGATCATGCGTCGATTGCCACGATCAGGGGGGCGCGGGGGGCGCGGGACCTTCGAGCAGAAACATCGACGTCGTCACCGCCGCTGATGGAGAGCAGGCGGTGGGCATGGGTTTCTCTTATCGTTTCCGCATGGATTTCGGCGCGGGGACGATGGAATATCGGTTCGGCTATGACGCTCCGACCGAGCCGCGACGGAGCGCGCAAGCCCTGCTCGCCGCCGCGACGATCCATCCGGGGTTCCGGGAATCGAACAGCCTCATGCTTCATCGGTTCGGCGTCGATCCGGCTTACAGCGCCTGGCGGGCCACGATCCCCGGGGAGCACGGGCGGATCGCAGTCCGAATGTCGCAGCGCAATCCCACGCCCTTGTTCGGCGTCGGCCTGATCGACGAAATCCCCGACGAGGCGATCATCGCGGCCGCAAGGCGTCGGAGTTCGTCCGCCGCGCAGCCCCGGGGGCGGGTCAGCCGGGTCGAGGGAGGACGGATCGGCCGATTCGGCTGGAAGGCCCAGACGGCGACCGTCGAGGAATTCGTGGTCTCGGCCGCCGCGAACGAGATGGGTCTGGACGTCCCCGGGCGTCGCCAGGCCGGCGACCCCCGCCTCCTGGACGTGGCCTCAGACGGCCTGGACATGAACAGGTCGGAGTGCGAGGCGCTTGTCGACTTCGTCCGCGAATTGCCCCCGCCGATCCTCTCGACCCCGGCTGATCCGAAGAAAGCCGCGAGCGTCAAGGAAGGGGAGCGGATCTTCCGTTCGATCGGCTGCGCGGGCTGCCACCTGCCGAAACTGGGAGACGTCGAGGGCCTGTACAGCGATCTGCTGCTCCATGACATGGGCGCCGACCTCGCCGACTCCAGCGGCTACGCGGTCTTCGGCGCGAGCACGATCCAGGTGAAGGCCCCCGCAAGCGGGGGCGAGGTCTCCGAAACCCAGGAGCGGGAATGGCGGACGCCGCCGCTTTGGGGACTCCGCGACTCGGCCCCTTATCTCCACGACGGCCGCGCCCCGACGATCGCCCAGGCCGTCATGTTCCACGGCGGCCAGGGGACCGCCTCGGCCGAGCGGTTCGCGCGACTCACCACCCGGCGAAGGCGGCAGATCGAGGCGTTCCTCAGTGCGCTGACGGCGCCCAAGGAGCGGACCGACGAATGAGGGTGAAGCCCCAGCTCCCCCCTCGTCCTCGAAAGGCTCGACACGGCCCGTCGCCGTCGTTCCCTCGCTTCCGCGTCGGGCTGGCATTCGGTTTTACCGGCGAGTAGGCTGAATCGGTCCGTCGATAATCGCCACAACGGATCAGGGGACGACGCGCCGTGCCGAACAGCGAAGAGGAAGTCGTCGGGACCTTGGTACGAGGGAAGGCCGTCGTCTTGAAGGACGTCGCCGCGACGTTGCACCGCGACGGAACCAAACGACGCGCGTCGTTCGTCGCCCCGAAGGGGGTCATCCAGGTGGACGACCTGCTCCATCTGGTGGTACCGGGAGAGCCTCCTCGGGTGATCGCCCTCCACGTCAACCGCCGCATCCGCCGCCGGGCCGACGTCGAGGGCGACCCCATCGACGCGAGGGTCATGGGCGACGTCCGCTGAGATCAGAGCGATCCGCCGGGTTCCCGCCGACGCACGCCTCTGCTCACGACAGGATCGGGAGCTGAGAGAAGAACTCGTTGCCCTTGTCGTCGACGAGGATGAAGGCGGGGAAGTCGACCACCTCGATCTGATAGACGGCCTCCATGCCGAGTTCGGGGTATTCGATCAGTTCGACCTTCTTGATGTTGTCGTGGGCGAGCAGGGCGGCGGGTCCGCCGATGGAGCCGAGGTAGAAGCCGCCGTGCTTCTTGCAGGCGTCGGTGACGGCTTGCGAGCGGTTCCCCTTGGCGATCATGACCATCGATCCGCCGTTGGCCTGGAACTGATCGACGTAGCCGTCCATCCGGCCGGCGGTCGTCGGGCCGAACGAGCCCGACGGCATCCCCTCGGGGGTCTTGGCCGGGCCGGCGTAGTAGACCGGGTGCCGCTTCAAGTATTCGGGCATCCCCTCGCCCCGGTCGAGCCGCTCCTTGATCTTGACGTGCGCGATGTCGCGCGCGACGACGATCGTGCCGTTGAGCTTCAAGGGGGTCGAGACCGGGTACTTCGAGAGTTCGCTCAGGACCTCCGCCATCGGCCGGTCGAGGTCGACCGTCACGCCGTGCTCGGCGCCCAGGCCGGCGCGGTACTTCGCCGGGATGAACCGCGCGGGGTCGCGTTCGAGCAGTTCGAGCCAGACGCCGTCGCGGTCGATCCGGGCCTTGATGTTGCGATCGGCCGAGCACGAAACGCCCAGGCCCACCGGGCACGACGCGCCATGGCGAGGGAGGCGGATCACCCGGGCGTCGAGCGCGAAGTACTTGCCGCCGAACTGCGCGCCGATGCCGCTGGTCCGGGCCAGCTCCATGACTTCCGCTTCCATGGCGGTGTCGCGGAACGCCTGGCCGAGCCGGTTGCCCTCGGTCGGCAGATGGTCGAGATAGCCCGCGCTCGCAAGCTTGACCGTCTTCATCGTCGCCTCGGCCGACGTGCCGCCGACGACGACCGCCAGGTGATACGGCGGACACGCCGCGGTCCCGATCGACCGCAGCTTCTCGCGGAGGAATTCCTCCAGGCGCTTGGGATTCAGGAGCGCCTTGGTCTCCTGATAAAGGTACGACTTGTTGGCCGATCCTCCTCCCTTGGCGACGAACAGAAACTCATACGTCGAACCGTTGGTCGCGAGGACGTCGATCTGCGCGGGGAGGTTGGTGCCGGAGTTGACCTCCTCGAACATCGACAGCGGCATCGACTGCGAGTACCGCAGGTTCTCCTTCTGGTAGGTCTCGAAGATCCCCCTGGAGAGCCATTCCTCGTCGCGCGCCCCAGTCCAGACGCGCTGGCCCTTCTTGGCGACGATCGTCGCGGTGCCGGTGTCCTGGCACATCGGCAGCTTCCAGCCCGAGGCCACGACGGCGTTCTTGAGCAA
>CALCIC010000549.1 GCA_937907405.1 uncultured Isosphaeraceae bacterium
GCCCGTCGGCGAACGTCTCGATCTTGCGGGCCCGGCCGTCGGGGCCGAAGTCGGAGAGGATCTTGACCGTGTCGCGCGGCTTCGAGCCGTCCTCGACCGGGTAGGGATATTCGAGGGTGTCGGTGATCCAGAGCCTCCCCCTGTCGTCGAACGCGAGGTTGAGCGGCTTGTGGATGTCGGGATCGGCGGCGACGAGTTGGATCTCAAACCCCGGCGGGACGTGCAGCGCCTTTTGCTCGTCCAATGGCGACCGCGGCGCCAGCGTCGACACGTTCTCCACCGGCGCGGGCTTCTGGGCGTACAGATTCCCGACCATCCCAGTCACGACCGCCATGGCGGGAAGCCAGAAGCCAACCACTCGCACACTTCGCATGGAGACGCTCCAAGCCCGTAGACGACGAACCCGATCCAGGCCAAAGGGTGCATTCTAGCCCGAGCCCGAGCCCACCGAAACCGGGATGTCGTCGTTTGCTAATCCCCGCGCGATCGCCTTCCGACACCAAACGCCGTTGGCTTCTGTTGCTCTTCGCCCCAGTCGCGCTGAGCCACCGCCGTCTCGCTGCGGGGGCTAATCGTGAATTTGCGGGGTGGGGACCATTCGCCATCCCCACCCGTCTCATGCCGATTCCGACGGATGTCGGCATGTTATCTTAGACCAGGCAGCGGACGTCGCGCCAAACTTCGGGATGAGAGGGAGGATTCATGTCGCCCGCGACCACAAGAACGATCATCTGCCTCGTCGACGCCGGCGGCGCCGGAGGCGGCAGGGCTGGAGGGGATGAGGACTGGAGCCTGTTGCTCCAACTCGCGGGATGGCGTCATCCCGGCAGCGAGGTCGTCATCGGAGATCGGGACTGCGAGATGGCGGTTTCCGAAGATGAACTCGAATCCCTGATGGAGGCCATCCGGCCTTACTCGATCATCGAGGCCGAATTCGACGAGGAAGCGACGGGAAACGTGACCATCTTGCGTCGGATCATGCGAACCGACGCCACCGATGCGGAGCTGGAACGGCTCGCCGATCAACTCGGGAGTCCGATCGTGATCCATGACGACGCTCTGGGGCGGCTCGAATACAACCGCAAGTTCAACTGGTACGAGGGGCGTGCCGAATGGTGCGACCGGGAAGTGGAGGTCAGTCTCTCCTGCGGCGATCCCGACGACCCGC
>CALCIC010000550.1 GCA_937907405.1 uncultured Isosphaeraceae bacterium
CGGCCCGCGCCAGACCCGGCGAACCTCCCGAGGCGATCCCCTCGCTTGCGCGTCGGGCTGGTATTCGGATCATCCTGGCGTTGCGGAAAGCTCCTGGAAAACAAGCCCTGGGCGGAGTCCGCCATCCCCCGCGCGGCCCCCGGTCACGACTCCACCGGGCCGATCCGGAACCGCAGGCCGTTGATGTTCGAGCCCCGGACGGTGGCGCGGAGGGCCGTAAGCAACTCTCCCTTGCGGTACGCCGAAAGTTCCTCAAGCAATGCGGGGTGATCCACGGTCACGCTCAGCACCCCCCGGCGGACGTCTCCCAGCCGGGTCCGCCCCTCGTAGCCTTCCCCCAGCGCGGCGTTCCAGGCGGCCTCCAACTCTCCCGAGGCGTGCAGTCGGGCGTAGCCGCGGGCGGCGAACAACTCGCCGAGCACGTCGGCCAGCGGCTTGGGTCCACGCGCGTCGGGGTTCGACATGGCCTGCAATCCGATCGTGCGAATCGAATTCATTCAATTCAATTCAATTCAAATCGTCAACGCTCGCGCGTCAGGGGCATCACGACGTAGGTGTACTGGTCTTTGGTTCGGAACACGGCGGCGTTCTTGGCGTCGATCAGTTCGGCGGTCAGTTCGGCCGCGTCGTCGAGGGTCTTCAGGGCGTCGAGGAGGTAGCGGGGGTCGAAGGTGATTTCGACCGGCTTGCCGTCGTAGTGGATCGGCAGGTCGACCTGCGAGCTTCCCACGTCGGCCGCCTGGCTCGAAAGCGTCAGCGAGCCGCCGCCGAACTGGAAGTCGACCCCCCGGCTCTCGTCGCTGGTGACGATCGACGCCTGCTCGACGGCCAACCGGAGGGGCCCGGCCTGAAGCGGGATCTTGATCTCGACGCTCGCCGGAAACACGTCCTGGTAGCGGGGGAACCGGCCTTCCACCAACCGGCTGTAGATCACGGCGCTTTCGGTGCGGACCAGGACGGCGGTCCCCGACTGGATCGTCAGATGGACGAGCAAGTCGTCGTCGACCAGGTTCCGCTCGATCAGCTTAAGGGCCTTGACCGGGATCACCGGCGTTCCGGCCGGCGGGGGGGGGTCGTTCTCGGCCTCGGCCGTCGCGATCATCCGGGCCAGCCGGCGGCCGTCGGTCCCGACCATCGCCAGGCTCTCGGCCGTCAACTCCACGAGCACTCCCCCCAGC
>CALCIC010000551.1 GCA_937907405.1 uncultured Isosphaeraceae bacterium
CCTGATTGAAGTCGCCCTGCCTCCAGAACTTCCCCACCTGGCCGTAGTTGGCCGCCAGCGCCTGGAAGTCCGCGTAATCGACCTTGCCGTCCAGATTGGCGTCGCCGGCGGGGACGAGGGAGCTGACGACCGCGTCGAATTTCGGCGAGCCGGCGTCGCTCACCTGATACTTCAGCCCCCAGAACCCGCCGTAAAGCGTGTACAGGTTCAGCAGGCCCCCCCCCTCGGCCTTCCAGACGGACAGATAGTGCTGGTAAAGCGCGTACATCCGTGGATCGTCTTGAACCGCGTTCGCCACCTGGGGGGCGACGCTCGCCCAGAGCGACTGTCCCCCTTCGTAGGCGTCGAGCGGCAGACCATAGGCGGCGGCGGCCTGGACGTTCCCCTTCAGGGCCGGCGTGACCTGGTCCAGATAATCGTACATCGTCTGGATCAGACTCGTCGGAGTCTGATTGCTCGCATTGGCGCCGTCCGTCCAGTCCATGTAAAGTCCGATGGCGGTCGCCTTGACGTACTGGGAGGGATCGCCGTAATTCTGCTGGATGAACCCCAGGCCGACCTGGATCACGCTCGGGTAGATCGTCCAGCCGCAGAAGACCGGGACGACGCGGTCGAAGCCCGCGCCGAACTGCTGGCGGAAAATATCCGAGACCCCCTTCAGGCGGAACGCCGTCTGCTGAACCACCTTGCCGACGTCGTCGGTCGCCGTGACCAGCGGATTGGCCTGGGCGGCGGCCAGAACGTCGAAGTACGCCTGCGTGTAGCTGTTCCACGTCTCGTTGCTGTACTCGATGTACACCTTCAAGCTCGGGTCCAGCTTGTCGCGGACGAGGTCCGCCAGGTTCCTGACGAAGTCGTCGTCGGCCTGAGCGGGGACGTTCAGCCAGATGTCCTTGTGAGCCTCGTTCCCCAGCTCGATCATTGTCTCGAAGTCGATGGGCAGGTCGTGGTCCCAGGTGCTCAGCACCTGGCCCGGCTGGGCGCGGTCCGACCAGTGGACGAGGCTCGAATTGGTGGTCAACTCCCAGTCCAGAAACCGGACGTCGTCGAACGGCTGAAGGTCCCGGAGGAACGCATCGGTGTACATCCGACTGCCGTCGGCCGGATAGCCCGGCGCGATGATCTTGAGGTCGAAGAGCGGATCGGCGGGGTTGACGGCGGTCACGTTCATGATGAGGGCGCGGAGGCCGTTGCTGACGTCCTTGGTCCCGTCGACCAGGACCTGACCGCGGCTGACGCCGTCCACCCCCTTGACCAGCGGCGCGACGAGACGGCCGACCCCCTGAAAGTCGACGGTCGCCGACCCCTTGAAGCTGACCGCGTAGACGCCGTCGGGATAATTCGCGAGCGTCATGAACGACGACGCGTCGGACAGCGGAGCGCCGAGCGCGTTGGTCTGCACCGACGGATTCGCGGTCCTCCAGTTGTCGCCGACGTAGTTCCACCCGGTCATGATTCGGGAGACGTTGGTCCAGATCTCCTGCCCCTCCCAGGAGGCGTTGAAGTTGACGTTGACCCCCACTCCGCTCAGCATCGTTCGGTCTTCAAACGTCTCGAGTCGCGGAATCGAACGGTTCGGCCGCCTGCGCTGCGCCATTGTCGCCCCTGTAAGTATATCTTATGATGGGATCATCATCGGTGATCGCGCCGCCGGGGCCTTCGAGCGCCGCCACGCGCCGGCCGGAACGGCCGTCGTCGGTCGTCGACGACGGGATCGATGGGGCGCGGCGGGCGAGAAACGCCGGCCGCGTCCTTCATGCATTAATGAAGACAGACAACCGATCTTCAGACTTTCGCACCTGGATCTGAAAGCATAAGCGAACGCAAAGTCTATCGTTCCGTGAATGAATAGCAAGGCGCTGGAGAATTTCGTCGATCCGTGCTTCGATTCATCAACGCATCACCACGTCCAAAACGAATCGATTCGGTGCGGGGCGTCGCGGCCCGGGCCGTCGGCCGCGAGTGGGCTTTTCGTCGGGCCGGTCCTCGGGCGATAATCAGCGGTCTCGGCCGTCGTCGCCGCGCGGGACGGCGCGGCGGTCGCGGGATCGGCCCGTCAATCAGCGTCCCGACCGGAATTCTCGGGAACTTCCGCGCGGGTGGGAGCGTCCAATACCTTGATGACGCGGAACGTCGACGACCTCAGCCTGGCGCGGGCGTGTCGAGCAGGCCGGACCGAGTCCTACGGGGTTCTGGTCCGAAACTGCCAGGACCGGCTCTACCCGACGATCCTGCGGCTCATGGGCTCGCCCGAGGACGCGCAGGACGTCCTCCAGGACGCATTCGTTCGGGGTTTTGAAAAGCTCGATCAGTTCAACGGAGACAGTTCGTTCTACACCTGGATCTACCGGATCGCCGTCAACCTGGCGCTGAGTCGGTTCCGCAAGCGACGACTCGGCGGGGTGCTTCGATCGTGGGATCGTCGGTCCGACCGGATGGACCACGACCCCCCCGATCGATCGCCCGAGGCCGATCCGTCGCACGAGACCGAACGGGCCGAGCGCGAGGCCGCCGTCGCCGCGGCGCTCGACGAGTTGGCGCCGGAACAGCGCGCGGTCGTGGTCCTGAAGGATTTCGACGGTCGCCGCTACGAGGAGATCAGCGAGATCTTGAACATCCCGATCGGCACGGTGCGGAGCCGGCTCAGCCGGGCCCGCAGCCAGCTCCGCGACCGGCTGCGATCGTTCGTCGAGGAGGAGGCGTCGGCTCGACCCGACGCCGAAAGCGTGACCCCTTGAAACGCCGGCGCTTCCCGCGCGGCGACCCCCGCGCACCCGCCGTCGCTCCATACATGGCAATGCTCCTAAGGCTGTCTCGAGACGGCAAGAACACCATAATGACCATAGAACAGGATTTACTGCTGTCGGCCTATTTAGACCACGAGGTCGACTCGGATCGGAAACGACGCGCCGAGGAGGCGGTCGCCTCCGATCCCGCCGCGGCCGAGGCCCTGCGTTCGCTGGCCGCGGTTCGCGACCTGGTCGCCGGGTTGTCGCGTCCTTGCGCGCCGGATGCGTCGTTCGGCGTGCTGAAGCGCATCGCCGACGAGGCTGATCGGCCCCGCCGCTGGAGGACCTGGGGGCCTTACCTGGGGCGCGGTCTGGCCGCGTCGGCGGTCGCGGCCAGCCTGGGCCTGGTCGTCTTCGTGGGCGCGAAGTCGCGATCGCCCGTGCGTTCCGATCCGCCGCGCGTCCCCATTGCGAAGCCGGTCGGGACGCTCGCCCTCGGTCCTCCGGCTCAGGCGGCCGTCCCGTCCCTCGCCGAGGCGGCGGCGGCCGAGGCCGACGATCCGGCCCCGACCCCGAGGGGGGGCCAGGCGTCTCCTCCGGTCGTCGCGGACGCCGAGCCCCCGGCTCCCCGTCGCGACCTGCCTCCTGGGTTTCAAGAACTCTGGGCGGCCGACGGCCCTCGTCGTGATTTCGTCGTGACCTCGTCGCCGGACGAGTCGACGACGGCGGCCGTCGAGACGCTGCTCGGACAATCCACGCATCGCGCCTTCTACAAGATCGTGGTCCCCGCCGGCGCTTCGGAGGCCCGGGACGCGTCCTCCGTCGCCTTCGCCGCTCGTCTTGATCCCGCCGAGTACACGACGCTTCGCGGCCGGCTAGGGTCGAAATTCCGAAACCGGGTGGTGATCGGCGACTCCGAGCCGGAAGTCGCGGCCTTGCTGGCCGACGTCGGCCGGGTGACGTCCACTCCGGCGGCGCCGGCGGCCGACGTCTCGTTTCCGCAGACCCGGCACGCGCTCCGAACTCATTCGGACCCCTCCTCCACGCATCGGGGAGAGGCCGACGACCTGACCGACCGGCCCGACAAGCCCCCCGACCCGGCGACGCCCGCCGATCCGTCCGGCCCCTCGGTGGTCATGATCTGGATCGTCGCCCCGACCCCGGACTGACGAGCCGCGCGGCGACGACGCCGCTTGACTTCCCCGGACGGAACCATTCAACTCGGGGGGTCGTCTCCCGAGTGGAGGCCGCGTGGAAGGCCCCTTTCTCCACGCCTGGAACATCCAATAGACTAGACAGGATCTGGCGCGACCGCGCGCCGCGACCGGCGTCGTCGCCGCGAGCCGATCGATTCCCGGGGATTCACGCAGCATGTCCACCCAAGCCGAGGCGGCCCCCAAGGTTCTGATTTCGCTGGCGACTTACAACGAGGCCGGCAACCTGGAACCGCTGATCGAGCAGATCCGTCAGTTCGCCCCCGACGCCTCGGTTCTGGTGATCGACGACAATTCCCCCGACGGCACCGGCGCGATCGCCGACGCGGTCGCGGGGCGGTTGAAGGACGTCCACGTCATCCATCGCAGCGGCAAGCTCGGCCTGGGGACGGCGACCCTTGAAGCGATGGCGTTCGCGATCGAGAAGAAGTTCGACTATCTGCTCAACATGGACGCCGACTTCAGCCACCCCCCCAGGTTCATCCCCGACCTGCTCGCCGGCATGGCCGACCATGACGTCATGATCGGCTCCCGGTACGTGCCTGGGGGGGGCGTCGAGGGGGACTTCAATTTCAAGCGGAAGTTCATGAGCACCGGCATCAACATGTACGCGCGAACCTTCCTGGGACTGACCAACCGCGACAACAGCGGCGCGTTCCGCTGCTACCGCGTGAGCAAGCTGGCGGAGATGGACTTCTCGAAGATCCGATCCCGCGGCTACTCGTTCCAGGAGGAGATCCTCTACTGGTGCAAGACGGTCGGATGCCGGTTCGGCGAGACGCCGATCCTGTTCATGAACCGCCGATC
>CALCIC010000552.1 GCA_937907405.1 uncultured Isosphaeraceae bacterium
CTTGCGCTTCGGGCTTGTATTTCAAGGCTTCGCCACCACCTTCTCCTCATAAGCCTCGTTTCAAAGGTTGGATGCTGTTGATGGGCGATCCCATCACTTGTCGAGCGGCCAGATCTCGATCTTGCGGAAGTGGATCTCGGCCCCTTCGGACTGGAACATCAGCTTGCCCTTGGTGACGCCCGCCTTCGTGCCGACGTTCACGAGCTGGCCGTTGAGGGTGATGGTGATGGCGTCGCCGTCGCAGACGACGTCCAGCGTGTTCCACTCGCCGAGCGGCTTCTCGACGTCGTGTTCGCCCCGCACGCCGATGACGTCCTTCCATTTGGGATCACGCCCCCACCAGTTGAACCGGCCCCCCTTGAGCGTGAGGGACTCGCCCCCCTTTTCGTAATACGGCTGACCGTCGGGGCCGCGGCGGATCTCGGAGGTCAGGCTGAACTTGCCGCCGTTGTTGACGACCAGGAAATCTCCGGTGCCCCCCTCGATGATCTGGCACTCGATCGACTCCATCCAGTGCCCGCCGATGGCCCCGTCCGGTTCCTGGCAATGGAGCAGAATCCCCGAATCGCGGGCCTTGTCGACGCGCGGGGGCCAGGTCTTGCCCCCCCATTTCCACTCGGCGATCAGGCGGTAGTTCGAGTACACGTCCTTGGTGGCGAGCCCGCCGAACTCCTTGCCCGAAATGTGGATCACGCCGTCGACCACCGAGAAGACGCCGTCGGGGTCTTCGGTCTTGTGGTCGTGCAGATAACCATACAGGCCGGTCAGGTCCTTGCCGTTGAACTGATAAAGCGGGGTCGCCTTCTTGGCGTCGGCGTCCTTCGGCGGCTCGGCGCCCGCGCGACTTCCCGCGGCCAGGGTCAAGACCGCGGCGGCCGTCATCAGGGACGTTCGGGTTCGTGATCGAAACATGGCACGGCTCGCTTTCGCTTAGGGATGGAAGCGTCCGCAATCATCCCTTCTCCCCCCGGGAGAAGGTGCCCCGAAGGGGCGGATGAGGGACGTGGCGCTTCGGGACGCGCGGCGCTGGCGGCGAATCTCGAGGGGGGCGGTTTGAGGTCGAGCGCCGACCCTCATCCGGCCGTTCCGGCCACCTTCTCCCGGGGGGAGAAGGGAACAACCACCCTCGTCCTTTGTTCAGCGGCGAACGGGCCTCGCCTCAACCGCGCTGGCGGTGAATCTCGGCGCCGAGATCGCGGACGATCGACTCGGCCTTGGTCCGGAGCGCCTCGGTCGGGCAGCCGATGGACAGGAGCATCCCCTGTCCTCCTTCGAGCTGATCGGGAGGGGTGACGCCCAGGCGGTCGCCGGGGATGCCGATCCCGGTCAAGATCTGGACGGCCAGGTTGCCTTCGGCGGCGTTGTAAAAATAGGCGAGGACCCGGAGCTTCGGTTCCGGACTCGTGACGTTTCCGGGGCGGATCTGAGGCGTTTCCATGGCGCTTTGGTCTCTTCAGGCGGCAGGGATGAAACGCGAGTCGGCGAAGCGGCGAACAAGACGTCCCGCCCGCGATCGCCGACTAGTTTGACAGTCGACCTCCCGGTCCGCAAGCGGGGGCCGACCTTCCGACCTCGCCCGATCGGCGTCGGATTCGAGCATCATCATCGCGGGACGACGAGGCGCCGCGTCAACATCGGGGCGTTTCGGGAGCATGCGTGATTTGTCGAATATCGCGATTCGACCTAGTTATTGAATGCCGATCGGGTTCCAGCGGTGCTCGCCGGATCACGGCTCTGGAACTTGTCGACTCGTTTGGAGAGGAGGCCGCTCATGGTCCTGCGACGCATTCGGAAGCGCAAGGGCACAAGCGCCGTCGAGATGGCGTGCGTGGCGCCGGTGTTCGTGGTCCTGCTGATGGGCATCATCGAATCGTCGCGTCTGGGCATGGTTTCCCAATTGCTGACCACCGCGGCGCGCGAGGGCTGCCGCGCGGCGGTCCTTCCAGGCTCGACGCCCGACTCGGTGCAGGCCCGAATCGACGAGACGCTCGCCGGTTCCGGCATCCCGGTGGGGACCGTGACGCCGACGTGCGATTCCGGGGGCCCGTGGACCTCGGCGCCGAAGGGGGCGGGGATCACCGTGAGCCTGAGCGTCCCGTACTCCAAGGTGAGCTGGCTCTCAATACCGTATTTCCTCAAAACCGCGACGGTCTCGGCGTCGGCGACGTTCTCCAGCGAGCGCGAGACGCCGTGACGCCGGAATCCATTTTCGGACGGAGCCCGGAGGGAGTCCCATGCAAAGTTTGATGGTGCGGAAGCTCAAGACGCGGCGCGCGGTCGCGGCGGCCTTG
>CALCIC010000553.1 GCA_937907405.1 uncultured Isosphaeraceae bacterium
CGTCCTGAAGGTTGTACGCGCGGATCTTCTCGATCAGGCCGATCCCCCGGCCCTCCTGCGGCAGATAGATCAGCGCGCCGACCCCTTCCTCGCCGATCATCTCCAGGGCCATGTGAAGCTGGTCGCCGCAGTCGCACCGAAGCGAGTCCAGCAGGTCGCCGGTGAAGCACGAGGAATGGAGCCGCACCAGCGGGGCCTCGACCGACTGAAGGTCCCCCATCACGAACGCGACCGGCTCGTTGCCGGGCTCGTGCTGGACCCGATAGCCGAAGATCCGGCCCAGCCCGTACCGCGACGGCAGCGCCGATTCGGCCACGCGGTCGACCAGCTTCTCGCGAATCCGGCGGTACTTGATGAGCGCCTCGATCGAGACGATCGGCAGGCCGTGCTCGCGGGCGATCGCGTGCAGCTTCTCGGCGCGGGCCATGCTCACGCCGTCGGTGATCTCGCAGAGCACCCCGGCCGGCGACAGCCCGGCCAGCCTCGCCAGGTCGACGGTCGCCTCGGTGTGCCCCGCCCGGCGGAGCACGCCCCCTTCCTTGGCGACCAGCGGGAACAGGTGCCCCGGCCGCAGCAGCTCCGAGGGCTTCGTCGCCGGATCGACCACCGCGGCGATCGTCCGGGCGCGCTCCGTGGCGCTGATCCCCGTCCGGCACGACACGTGGTCGACCGGGACCGTGAACGGCGTCTCGTAGGGCGCGGTGTTGTGGTCGACCATCGCCCCCAGATGCAGCCGCGCGGCGACCTCGGGCAGGATCGGCATGCAGACCTGCCCGCGCCCGTGGGTGATCATGAATTCGATGATCTCGGGGGTCGCCTTCTCGGCGGCGACCACGAAATCGCCCTCGTTTTCGCGGTCCTCATCATCGACGACGATGATGACCCGGCCGTCCTTGAGGGCCTGAAGGGCGTCTTCGATCGTCGAGTATTCGTCAGCCATCGGCCGTGCAACCTCCGGAAATCGTCTGGCGAAGCGGTCCCGCCCGGGAACGATCGGTGGATCGGTCCCGCGTGCTTGTTCCATTCTACGCGCGAGACCGCCCGGAAATCACGGCCGAGCTGATCCGGTACGAGCCCGAAGCGCCAGCGAGTGCATTTCCCATCGCCGATCCGACACATGCACTCGCTGGCGCTTCGGGCTCGTATTTTGATCCGGGTTCGGTCGTTGTCGGGCTCGATCGTCAGGGCAGCTCGCGGAGCCGGATCTCCTTGAATTCGACCGGCGAGCCCTCGGATTCCAGGCAGAGGAAGCCGGACGCCGGCTTGCAGTCAGAGCCGCCGGAGACCTCCTCGCCGTTGACCCAAAGGCGGACCTCGCCGTTGACCCCTCGGACGTAATAATGGTTCCACTGGTCCAGGCCCAGCGACAGGTTCTTGGTCGGAAAGCTCCGCGAGCCGTCGGGCGAGAGCGGCGGGAACGGCTTCATCTTCGAGGTCCCCACCGCGAACACGTCGCCGTTGGTCGTGAACCAGTCCCCCTTCTTGCCGGTCTGCTTCTGGTACTGCTCGGCGTAACCGTGGTCGAGGATCTGGACCTCGATCCCCCCCGACGGCAGGCGGCCCGGCTTGAGCCCCTCAAGCGCCTTCTCGGGCGCCCAGACGAAGACCCCGGAGTTGCCCCCGGACTTCCGGTGCCGCCACCGCAGCACCAGCTCGAAGTTCGTGACCGGCTTCTTGACCTTCATCACGCCGACCGGCGTCCCCTTGCAGTGGATGACCCCGTCCTTCCAGGTCCAGGTGTCGGGATCGCCGTTGACCGGCTCGAAATCCTCCTGCTTCAACTCGCGCCAACCCGGCCCCTCGCCGTGCAACACGCGCCCCGGCGCAAGCTTCGGCTCCTCGGCCCTCGCCGGCGCCGCGGCCGTCATCATCGCGACCGCCGCGACCCCGCATCCGATCAACCCCGTGCGTCTCGTCATTGCGAACTCCTTGCAAGGCTGCCTTCGTGACGTCTTCAACGCGATCCGGTTATACACCGAACGCGAGGCGGTCACGAGGGACCGGCGGTCGTTGGGACGAGCAGGACGCTCTCTACTGGTTTCACCGTTGACAACTACGGCGAAACCCGTATGATGTCGCGAGTCGACCGGAGCCACGTCCCGAAAGCCGGAGAACCCGCCCTCATGGTACGCCCGCGAGCCGAACAGCCGACGCCGGCCGAACTAGAAATCCTCAAGGCGCTTTGGGAGCGCGAGGGGCCGGCGACCGTCCGCGACGTGCTGGAAGTCGTGAACTTGAAGCATGACCCGCCGCGCGCTTACACGTCGGTCATGAGCCTGATGAACGTGATGGTCGAAAAGGGGCTGCTCGGTCGGTTCCCCCGGGGTCGTGCGTTCGTCTACGTGCCGGCGGAGCCGCGCGACCGAACGCTCCGATCGCTGCTGGGGGAGACGCTCGAACGGGCCTACAGCGGCTCGGCCAGCCTGCTCGTGGCGCACCTGCTCGACCAGTCGTCCCCGTCGGCCGAGGAACTCGACCAGATCCGGGCGCTGCTCGACGCCTATGAGGTCCGCGGTTCAAGCGAGATCAAGGAAGGAGGCGCGCCGTGCAAGCGATCGCGACCGAAGCGACCCAGGGGATGATCGGCGGCCTGCTCTGGCTGGCGCTCTTGCACGGCCTCTGGATCGGCCTGGCGGCGGCCGGCGGCGTCGGGTTGGCGTTTCAGGGGCGCGCGCCGCTCGGGCATCGAGCCCGGCGCGCGGCGCTGCTCTCGGCCCTCGGCCTGGTCGCGGTCGGCCCCGCCGCCCTGTCGGCCTTGCAGTACCTGGAAGATGGGCGGCGGGCTGAACGCGTCACGATCGGCGCGGGGGTCGTCGCATCCGTTTCGACCTCGGGAATGGAAAGATCGCCATCGGCGGTCTCCCCCGTGCGGACTCGTCTCGGTGAAGCCTCGCCCTGGGAAAGGGCGCGTCGTCGCCTGGACCTCGGGCTCGACGGCCTGGTTCGGATCGCTCACGAGGCTCGACCGTTCGGCCTGGTCGTCTGGTCGATGACCGTGGCGGGCCTTTCGGCGGTGCTGGCGCTGGGCGCCCGGGGCTTGAGCCGACTCCGCCGCGAGGCGCGCCCGGCGCCGCCGCTCGCGCAAGACCGAGCGCAAAGGCTGGCCCGGCTGCTGCGGCTGCGGAGCGTCCCGGCGATCCGGGTCCACCCGACGCTCGCCGAGCCCTGCCTCTGCGGCGTGTTCCGGCCCGTCGTGTTGCTGCCGGGGCGCTGGCTCGCCTCGGCG
>CALCIC010000554.1 GCA_937907405.1 uncultured Isosphaeraceae bacterium
GTGCTCCTGAGCGCGGCCACGCCCCCCGTGACGCCTCCGGTGGTCTGCCCGCCGATCTCGCCGCCGATCCTGATCAACCCGCATGAACACCGGCTCATCGACAACACCCACAACGACCTGGTGCGGGTGTACATCCAGGGGACGTCGGGCTTCGACCCCGCGACGATCGACCCCGCGACGGTCGACTTCGCCGGCGCCAAGCCGGTCGCCACGCTGCCCCACCGGTTCCCCCGCAGCCCGTTCCCGGGCCGGACCTTCGTCTTCAACGCCAGGGACCTCCAGGCCGCCCCCGGCCTCCAGACCTTGACCTTCACGGCCAAGACGTTCGACGGCCAGGACGTGATCACCTCCAACCAGGTGGTCAACGTCCCCAACGTGGCCACTCGGGGCGGCAGCAAGCTGAGCTTCCTGATGAACAGGAACTCGAAGACGACGAGCCAGTATTCGGCGCTGCGGAAGCTGGCGGTCAAGGACCCCTCGGCGATCCTCGACCCCAGCGCGGTCCCGGCCTCGGCGCCGGCGTCGACCGTGGACCTCGGCGTGGCCTCGCCGAGCCTCGCCGCGAAGATGAGCGTGGACTACACGGCCCAGGTCAGCTCTCGGGGGACGGTCACGCCGGTCGCCGCTCCTCGCGAGGTCGTCGCCCTGTCGACCGCCAACAATTCCTCGAAGCTGAGCACGCGACTCAGCCGCAGCCTGGCGGACTATCTCGATGATTCGACCGCGGCGGCCGCGAACGTCCCGGCCGTCGGGGGCGCGGTCTGACCACCGCGGCGGAGGGATCGCTCGGAGAGCGGGGGCGCGGGCCGAATCCGTTTCGGAACCGCCGCCCCGCCCCCGGCCGCTCGCGGTCTCGTTCCGCCTCGCCCGCCTGGCGGTCTTGCGCCCTCGAAGCGTAGCATGGGGTCCAGAGACCGATCGAGAAGGCGACCGAAGGAGCACGAAACCAATGGCGGACCACTCGCCCTACCAGAAGAAAATCATCAACCGCTATTATAAGAACTTCGATGCGATCGCGTTTCAACGCCTCTCCGAGCTGGCCACCGACCTTTACCTGGCCGATGGCAAGCAGAAGGAGCGGCTCTGGAAGCGGGTCGAGGACGCGCTCCGGAAAATCGAATTCCCCGACTCGCGAATCGCCCACCTGCTGGAGAAGCGGGATCCTCAACTCCTGGTGGCGATTCTTAAGGAACTCGATCAGAAAGCCTGAATTCCTTCGATCTCACGGTTTCCTGGACGAGGGCCGCGCCCTAGAATTCGCTTGGGCATGGGATCGGAGATGAGCGCGCATGTGCTGAACCGAGCGTCTCGTGCTTAAAGAATCGCGCGGATCTCGACGATTCACTCGGCCAACCTCTCCGACGTGTCGTAGAATAGACCTGGCGGGTCGAAGCGATCGGTTGTGAAGTTCGCATTCTCCGTCGAAGTCGCACAAAAGCTTCGACCCAACCCGCGATCGACGGCGGCCGCTTCCCTGGATCGGGGCGAACCGCGGCGACTCGAGATCCCAATCCGTCATCGTAATTATTCGTTTTCAGGATCAGGTAGCCAAATTAGACAGTTCAGAGGGTCGGCCGTGGCTTCTCCAAAGCTATTCAGTGAAAGTGTTTGTGGAGATCCTCCGGGTGGTCTCGCGATTTGCTATTTTTTGCGGATCATGATTGGCTTGACGCCGAAAGCCATGTTTCGTACATTTTCGAGTGACCGAGCTACGCCAATTTGAGACGGTCTAGGCTGGATCGATGTTGATCCGGGTACTACGGCCGTGTTCGCGTTTGATCGTGCGACCGGGAGCGATTCCATCTCGAGACCTCAGCGGCGAGGGTGAACCATGGTTTCTTTGGCTCAGCGCGTTCGGGATTTCCGATATTCCAAGGGATGGGGGCCAGACGAGCTGGCCAACCGCGCGGAAATCTCGCGCACGGCGTTGTATCAGATCGAGAGCGGCAAGACCGAACTGCCGCGAGCGGGGACGCTCAGGCGGATCGCGGTGGCGCTCGAGGTCTCGATGGACGACCTGCTGGGAGACGACGACGCGGCCGTCCGCGCCGCCGAGCCGAAGCGGGCGACCTCGCAGGGCCGCGATCTCCGCGACTGGTTCCCGGCGGAGGGGGGGCCGCTCACCCTGCCGACCGCCGGTGCGCTTCGGGGGATTCGGGGGATGGGCGAGGATCGCGAACCCGCCCGCGCGGTCGAACCGGTCGCGCGCACTCCCGTCGCGGTTCACGAAAGCGTGCTGATGCGGGAAGGGGAGTTGATGTCGAAACTCCACGATCTCCTGCATTCTCCGGTGGGAGCGGGCGTTGCTCGCATCCTTGACGAGCTGCATGGGCTGATTCCTCGGCAGCGCCACCCAAGCTGACTGGTCCGGAAAATCGCGATGCGCGCGCGAGATTCCTCCTCGGGATGAAATGTAGGGTAAATTTGCTCAAGACGCCTCGTCGGACGACCGACGAGGCGTTCCTTGCGGTTACCCCCTGAGCATGCATCCCGAGGAACTCCCATGAATCCGTATCCGCGCGCCGTCGGCCTTGTCGTGGCCGCCGTTCTGTCGGCGTTCTCGACCGCCCCGGCCTTGAGTCAGACGTTCGAGGCCCCCGGCGTCCGCCCGGACGCGGCCTGCGCCAGTCCTCCCACCCTGGGGACTTTCGAGCCGACGCCCTACATCATGGTGGGAGGGGCCGCGCCGCTCAGCCGGGGGTATTCGCCATTGGGGATTTACGGCGACGGCTCGATGGCGCTCAACGGCCCGTTCTCGCCGCTGCGCTCGACTTCCGCGCCCGTGACGACGTACAGCCGGGGGTACGACGGCGTCGTCCGTCCCAGGCAGGCGACCTCGTTCTCGAATCCCAACCTTCCCCGGCTCTCCCCCTTCGTCTACCCGACGCAGAGAAGCAACTACTACGCCCCGCGCATCAACCGAACGCCCCCCGGGTGGACGACCGGAACCAACTGGATCGACTTGAACTGACCGGATCTTCCAGGACGGCTCGGCTCGATCCCGCGCCGCCGCGGTTCTCGTTTTCGAGGGAGCGAACGGCTCTCCACCGGGGGGGGAACCGGCGGCGCGTCATGGTTTTTCGTGGATGCACCGAATCATCGCGGTGAGCGACGCAACGGCCAGGGTGGAAATGTCCGGCGGCGGTGGATCATTGCCGCCAGGCGTCTTAACGGAGAGGGGGGGATTCGAACCCCCGAGACGAGTTTCCCCGTCTAACGGTTTAGC
>CALCIC010000555.1 GCA_937907405.1 uncultured Isosphaeraceae bacterium
CGAGGCCGTCCGGGTCGGATCGAACCAGCAAGGATTCGGGTCGGGCCAGGACCGTGACGTAGGCCAGCGTCTTGCCCTGCGGACTCGTCACAAACGCCTCGCAGCCCCGCCCCTGAGGAAGTCGTTTGATCTCGTTGGTCGTGAGGTTGTGGAGGAACCTGGCGGCGTCGGGGCCCGAAATCTCCAGCCGCGCGCGCGAAGATCGGTCGATCCAGCCGACCGCTTCGTCTACCGACCGATACGCTTCGATTCGAGTCGTCATGGATGGACGCAAATTCTTGATACAAGACAGGATGTGTGTTTGAAACCAGAAGCGCGGCGCGGGCTGCGCCGCGCGGCGGCGGGCGACCGTCGGCGGTCGTCGTCCCCGAGTATAGCGGATGCCCGCGTTTCGGCCCAGTTCAGGATGCGGCCTGGTCGGGCACGAACCCCCGGGTCAGCTCGGCCTGGCTGACGAAAGTGCATGACGCCACCCGACTTGCGAGGCGTTGCACGTCGTCGGCGCGGTCGACCGGGATCATCGACAGGTCCTCGACGACCTCGCGATCAAGGCCGCTCATCAGGTAGACGTCTGCCCAGCCCAGGGCCTTTGCGAGCCGCCGGCCGGCGACGAAGTCGCGATCGGCCTCGCGGCCGGAAAGGACGCTCGGCGACGAGGCCGAATCACCGGCCGCGATCAGCCGTTGCAGCGCGGGGCCGACGGCCTCGCGAACCGGGCAGAGCGCGACGATCTTGCCGCCGTGCCGCACCAACCGGCTGGCGGTCTCCAGGCCGGCGGCCAGGTCGTCGATGGTCGTCGCAACGCCGGGCCGGCCGATCCCCGCCACGACCAGCTCCGCGCGGGCGTCGGGCCGGAAGCTCCAAAGGCGGTCGACGGCCCTGGCGCCCTGGTCGCGGACCGATTCCACCAGCCCGGCGACGAACTCCGAGGGCCCGCGCACGCCCGGCGCCACGCCGACCTGCAACTGGCAGCCCAGCAGCCAGCACGCCTCAAGGGCCTCGTCGACGTGGGGGTCGGGGAACTCCTGGTCCTGCGGGTCGTCGCGCATCGCCCGGCGGTAGGATTCGATGGTCGCCTGGTCGCTCAACCCCGGAAACATCAGGCTCCAGGGGCCGTGGCGCCCCACGACCGGATCGTACCGGAGCAGACCGACCGGCAACACGACGTCGGCGTCGGCGAGGGTTCGATTGAAGTAGACGCGACGGCCCTCGGCGGTCGTCGCCAGGTAGGCGAGCCGATCGCGAGCGGTCGGGTCGTGGACCTCGACCCCTTCCGCCGCCGCGGACGGCGAAACGACGCGAATCGATTCGGCGTCGACTCCCGACTGCCTCAGGACGTCCGACAACACCCCGACCACGCTCGCGGATTCTTGCAGCCCGGAGTCGATCACGATGGCGACGACGTCCCCCGGAACGACGATCTGGCGGAGCGGCGGATACCCGAGCGGCGCCTCGATCGCCGCGCGCAGCGCGGTCTCGGCGGCCTCCCGGCCGAGCCCCTCGGGACCGTTCCAGGCGCCGACGACCTGCTCGGCGGGAAGCTCGAAATTCAGGCTCTCATCGCCGTAACCAACCACGTATCGCGCCACGTAAGCTCGCTCTCCCCCGGTGCGGACCCAGAGGGTCCTGATGGCTCGTCATCCTCAAAAGCATGATAGGACCCCCCGCGAACGCCGGTCAAGCGCGCCGGAAAAGCCGGCGCCGGGCGTGCCCAGGCTTCCCCGAACCTCCCGCAACCGAGGAATCGAGTCCTTGGGATGATTTATGAATTTTCGTTTTTCATTGAGAAACAATTATGATGAACTCGGTCATACGGCCACGAATCCTCGCTTTGGCGGCCAGAATCGGTCGCGAGCGCTACCCGCGTCGGCCCTGAGTCTCTCCTTGTCTCGACTCGATCTCTTCCGGGGCCTGCATCCCAATGAATGAAGTGACGCGCGTTCTGTCCGCGATCGAACAAGGCGATCCCCGCGCGGCGGAGGAGCTGTTGCCTCTGGTCTACGAGGAGCTTCGGGGTCTCGCCGCCCGGCGGCTGGCGCGGGAGAAGCCGGGGCACACGCTCCAGGCCACGGCGCTGGTCAACGAAGCCTATCTGCGGCTGGTAGGGGGGGACGGCGGCCGGAACTGGGACGGCCGGGCCCATTTCTTCGCCGCGGCGGCCGAGGCCATGCGCCGCATCTTGATCGACGACGCGCGCCGGAAGCAGTGCGCGAAACACGGAGGCGGCCTTCGCCGCCGCGATCTCGACGAGGTCGAGATCCTCGCCGGGGCCGCAGACCCGGACGTGCTGGCGCTGGACGAAGCCTTGATCCGGTTCGCCGCCGAGCACCCGACCAAGGCCGAGCTGGTGAAGCTCCGATACTTCGCCGGCCTGTCGATCGAGGACGCCGCGAGCATCCTCGGGATCTCGACCGCGACGGCCAAGCGGCATTGGGCCTACGCCCGCGCCTGGTTGTTCCTCGCGATCGAGGGGGACGCCCCCCCCTCGCGGTCCTGAAGACGATTTCGAGGAACCGTGAGCCGGTCGCGTCCCGGTTCTCGCATTACATCGAGGACCGGCCGAATACTCCAAAGGAGGCCCCCGATGGGCGTCAAGTCACCAAGCGTCGAGACCGTGTTCGGCGAAGCGATCGAGATCGCCTCGGAAGTCGAGCGGTCGGCCTACCTGGACAGGGCGTGCGGGGGCGACCTCGTACTGCGTCGGGAGGTCGAGTCGCTGCTTGACGCGCACGTTCGGGCGGGAGGCTTCCTCCAGTCCTCCACCGAGCCCGAGACGCTCACGCTCGGTCCCCCGCCGGCCGACGGCCTGGGCATGACCATCGGCCCCTACAAGCTGCTGGAGGCGATCGGCGAGGGGGGGATGGGCGTCGTCTACATGGCCGAGCAGACGCAGCCCGTCCGCCGCAAGGTGGCCCTGAAGCTGATCAAGCCGGGCATGGACTCGAAGCCGATCATCGCCCGGTTC
Organism: uncultured Isosphaeraceae bacterium; assembly: GCA_937907405.1. Taxonomy (GTDB): domain Bacteria; phylum Planctomycetota; class Planctomycetia; order Isosphaerales; family Isosphaeraceae; genus Paludisphaera. The sequence goes on from CALCIC010000555.1 coordinate 2,966, forward strand.
GAGGTCGAGCGCCAGGCGTTGGCGATGATGGACCATCCCAACATCGCCCGCGTCCACGACGCCGGCGCCACGGCCGAGGGCCGGCCGTACTTCGTCATGGAGTTGGTCCACGGCATCCCGATCACCAACTATTGCGACCGCGAACGGCTCACCATCCCCGAACGGTTGGAGCTGTTCGTCCTGGTCTGCCGGGCGGTCCAGCACGCGCACCAGAAGGGGGTCATCCACCGCGACCTGAAGCCCTCAAACATTCTGGTGACGGTCGTCGACGGCGCGGCGGTGCCCAAGGTGATCGACTTCGGCATCGCCAAGGCGACTGGGCAATCCTTGACCGACAAGACCTGCTTCACGGCCTTCGCCCAGTTCATCGGCACCCCCATGTACATGAGCCCCGAGCAGGCGGAGCTGTCGGGCGTCGACGCCGACACCCGCAGCGACGTCTACGCCCTGGGCGTCCTCCTTTATGAACTCCTGACCGGCACGACGCCGTTCGACGGCGAGACGTTCCGCAAGGCGGCCTTCGACGAGATCCGCCGGATCGTCCGCGAGGACGAGCCGCCGAAGCCCAGCACGCGGCTCAGCGCGCTCGGAGCGACCGATACGGCGATCTCGGCGAATCGCATGACCGACGGCCGACGCCTCGACCGATCCATCCGCGGCGAGCTCGACTGGATCACGATGAAGGCCCTGGACAAGGACCGACGCCGGCGTTACGAGACGGCGAACGACTTCGCCGCCGACGTCATGAACTATCTGACCGACCGGCCGGTGGAGGCGTGCCCGCCGTCG
>CALCIC010000556.1 GCA_937907405.1 uncultured Isosphaeraceae bacterium
AGCGGGGACGCGCACGAATCTTCTTCTGCTCAGGTTGCACCGCCATGACGATGACGCCGCCGCCGATCGCCCGGGTCCGTCGCACGTATCATCAACCGGAGATCGACGACGCGCCGGCGGCGGTCGCCCGGGCCGTCGCCTCCAGCCGGCTGGCCGAACGCGCGCCGGTCGGGGGGGAGATCGCGATCACCGTGGGCAGCCGGGGGATCGCCGGGATTCCCGAGATCGCCCGGGCGACGGTCGACGCCGTTCGCGCCCTGGGCTTCCAGCCGTTCGTGGTCGCCGCGATGGGGAGCCACGGCGGGGCGACGGCCGACAGCCAGCGCGCGCTCCTGGCCGAACTCGGCGTCACCGAGCGATCGGTCGGCTGCCCGATCCGATCCGACATGGAAACGCTCGTCCTTGGGACGAACTCGCTCGGCCTGCCGATCTGCTTCGACCGCAACGCGTTTGAGGCCGATGGGATCGTCCTGCTCAATCGGATCAAGCCCCATACGTCGTTCACCGGCGATTATGAGAGCGGCCTGCTTAAGATGCTGGCGATCGGCCTGGGCAAGCGCGAGGGGGCGGCGCAGGTGCACAAGCTGGGGCTCGACGGCCTCCGGCGGATCTTGCCCGAGGTCGGCGCGTTCCTCCTCAAGAACACCCCCGTCGCGCTCGGCCTGGCGATCCTCGAAAACGCCTCCGAGCACACCGCGAAAATCGTCGCCGTCGAGCCCGAGGAACTGCTCGCCGTCGAGCCCGAACTCCTTGCCGAATCCCGCGAGTTGATGGCCCGCTTGCCCTTCGACCAGATCGACGCATTGATCGTCGGCGAACTGGGCAAGAACTACAGTGGGACCGGCCTCGACCCCAACGTGATCGGCCGTCAGCGGGTCGAGACGATGCCCGACCCGAAGTCGCCGTCGATCACTCGGCTCGCGGTCCTCGACGTCTCGCCCGAATCGCGGGGCAACGCCTTGGGGGTCGGCCTGGCCGACCTGACGACCGACCGCCTGGTCCGGGCGATCGACCCCCGGCCGATCCGGGTCAACTGCTTCACCAGCAACCTTCTGGCCCGCGCCCGGGTGCCGCTGGCCATGCCCAACGACCGCGACCTGCTGGCCGCCTGCATCGACACCTGCTGGCGGATCGACCCCAGCGAGGTCCGGATGGTCGTGATCCCCAACACCCTCGAATTGACGACCCTCTGGGTCACCCGCCCGTTGACCGGCGAGGTCGCGATCCACCCCGAGCTGACCTTCGAGTCCGACTTCCTGCCGTTCCCGTTCGACGCCGCGGGGAACATCGAGCAGGAGCGCCTGTTCCCCGAGAGCCTCCGGGGACGGCGAGGGGTGGGCGTTACAGCGATGGAACCGTGAGGATGGGAAGATGTCGCAACATGTTTCCCGACGTGGATGGGCGCAAGCCGGATTCTTCGCCCTGGCGATCACGACGAACCTGATTTACGTCGTGGGATGTCTCTATCCCATGTTGATCACCCTGACGCTGCTCAGCCTCGGGCTGTTCGTCGTGATCCCGCTGAATCTTCTTGTGGGGGGTGTCTGGGCCGTTGAATCGACTCGTCGACGAGGGCTGATTTTCGCGTGGCCGGCCGTCCTGGCGGTGACGTTTCTACCGCTTCTCTCCCTTGCTACCTTGTGGCCGCTCCGCGTGGGCTTTTGGTTGGTCCGTCCCACGTTCGAGCGAATGGCCGACGACGTCGTGGCGGGGAAGGACGTCAATGACCCGGCGCGGGTGGGGCCCTTCAACATAGGGGAAGTCGTGCTCGGCTCGGCCCAATACGGCGTTGGATTTCTCGTCGAGCCGAATCGGTCCCACCCCTCGGGCTTCGTCCGAGAAGCCGAGGACGACCCGGAGCGAGGGCGATTCCGATCCAATCGAGGGGACTCCGTGTTTGTGGCAGGGAGCAATTTGAGAATCCACCTGGGCGGCCCGTGGTGGTTCCTCGAGGACGATTGATCCGTCCGCGCGGTCAGCCGAAACTCCAGGTGACCTCCTTGTCGATCTTGTGGACGCACGGGGATCGATCGGCCGGCCCTAAGTCATATAGATCGACGCTCCGGCCGCCGATGCAGCCGGCTTCAGCTTGCCATCGAGACAGGCCAGCGGCAAGCCGCGACGGATCGCGAGTTCGAGATAGGCGGCGCCGTAGGCGGAAAGATCGTTGGCGCGGGCCAGGTGGACGATGTCGCTCATCGCCCGAACGCCGGTCTCCTCGTCGACGACGATCGGGAGCGCGCTGAGCAACGCGAAGAACCGTTGGCTCCGAGCTTGGTCGAGCCGCTTGCGACGCTCGCCGACGATCGCGGCGTTGGCCATTTCGAGCGGCCAGATCGTTGGGACGACGGCCCGCACCTCGGCTGAACTGTCGCGGACGCTTCTGGTGTACGGGCTGCCTTCGTCGTCGAAGCACCAGGCCATCGTCACCGAGCAATCGAGAACGAAACCGTCCTTGGTTTCCGCCATCAGAAGATCCTTGCAAGTGCGTGTCAGAAGCGACGACCGTCCTCGATCAGGTCGCGGATGGTGACCTCCTCGCCGAGCGTATTGCCCTTGCTGAACGCTTCCAGTTCTTCAAGGACTTGCCGAACGTCACGCTTGGTCTTGACGTGGAAGCGGGCACCAGACGCGCGATCGGCTTTCCGTGCCTGGTGATCATGAACTCCTCACCCCTGCTCACCCGCTCCAGAAGCTGAGGCAAGTGCGTTTTGGCCTCGAACGATCCAATGGATTCCATATGACGCCTCGCTTTCAGAGTCAACTAGCCCGTATTTCTCACCCTATTGATTCGGAGTCGGTTTGGGAGCCGATTTCGC
>CALCIC010000557.1 GCA_937907405.1 uncultured Isosphaeraceae bacterium
CCCGCCCCGACCTTGACGCCGCGGAAGCCGAGCGAGAAATAATGATCCATCTTTCGCGCCAGCCGATCCTTCGGGTAATTGCTGGGGCCGCCGGTGGCGTAGCAGGGGAGGCGGTCGTGCTTGGCGCCGCCGAGCAGCGCGTGTACGGGCAGGTCGAGCAACTTGCCCTTCAGGTCCCACAACGCCGCCTCGATGCCGTTGAGGACCGACGCGCCGAGCCCCACGCGGCACCAGAAGTTCCCGCAATGGTACATCCGCCGCCAAAGCTCGGGGACGTCGTCGACCGTCTCGCCGATCAGGATCGGCTTGAAGAACTCGACGACGCCCGGCACGACCTCGGGGCAGAAGTAGCCCGCGTACGTCTCGCCGATCCCGATCGGGCCGTCCGTGACGACCTCGACGAACGCCGCGCTGCGCAGCCTGCGCGCTTCGCGCAGGAACGGGTCGTTGGTCGAAGGCCCGGTCAATAAAGTCGTGCGGACGTCAACGATTCTCATCGCGATTCCGGAACTCCTTGTCGAGCCACGCCCAGCTCAAATTATAGAAGTCGACGCAGCTCGTGTGGTGCAGTTCGGGATAGAACTTCAGGGTCTTCGAATCGCCGGGAATCCGGTCGAAGACCGCTCGAATCGTCTCCGGCGGGCAGGCGTCGTCCTTCCCTCCCGCGCTGACCAGGACGGGGACGCGAAGCCGAGGCGCGAGCTGGATCGGGTCGAAGTAATCGAGCGTGCTCAGCGCCGCCTCGTCGTTGCGGTCCGCGCGGTCGAGGAGCGTTTTGACGAGCGAGGGCCGCGTCGCCGCGAGCCGGAAATCGCAGAGGAACGGAAGGTGCGCGACGACCGCCTTGACCCTCGGATCGAGGGCCGTAACGGCCAGGGCGATCCCGCCCCCCTGGCTCGTCCCGACCAGGGCGATGCGATCCGAGTCGAGGTCCGTTCGTGCAATGACGAAATCGACCGCTCGAATGACGTCGGCATAGGCGCCCTGGTAGTAGGCGCCGTCCGGTTCATCGAGTCGGCCTGTCAGTTTGTCGCCGACGATCGCGCCGAGCTCGGCGGATTCGCCCTGTCCGCGAGGAAAGACCTGGAGGACGGCGTAGCCGCGCTGGCAGTCGGCGAGCATGACGCCCTGTTGACTCCCGCCGTAGCCGGGCGCGGTGACGATCACCGGCCAGGGTTCAGCCGGCGATTCGCCCTGGACGGGGATCGCGAGCCGCGCCCGAATCCGCGCGCCGTCAAGGCTGCGGAGCGTCACGACGAACGATGAATAGGGGACCGATTCGCGGGCCGGCTCGACCCTGGCGTCGACCGGCTCGCGCGCGAGCCGATCGAGCGTGGCGCGCCAGAACGAATCGATCTCGCCCGCGCCGGCCGTGCTCGCCGTCGTCGCGATCCCCGCCACGAACGTCACGATGAGAGGCTTCATAGCGCGCCCTTGAATCCGCATCAGGGTTCGATTTTGACGGTCCTGCCGACGACGTCCCGGCGCATCCCCTTGCTCCAACCTCCCAGGTCGTAGGCCATGTAGAGGATGTTGTCGGTGGGCGTCTCCTCGATCGCCATGTAGTGCGTCGTCAGCACGCCCGAGGTGATCCGGGCGACGTTGCTCCAGGTCTCGCCGTGGTCCCGGCTGATCGCGAGGTAGTTCCCGTTCCAGGGGAACTCGGGATGCTGCCAGCACAGCTTCTGCGGGACGCGGACGCCGAACGCGGCGACGAGCAACCCGCTTCGGAGCTCGATGAGGTCCGGGTCGACCACCGCGCCTCGCAACTCGTCCAGGTTGTTCTCGTCGAGCGGCTTGCCGTGGAAGTCCTTGAACTTGCGGAACTGCTCGACCCAAAGGTCCGTGCGGTTGACGTCGAGGCCGGCGATGATCAGCTCTTGGGCGGGCTTCCACGTCGCCCCCTCGTCGTCGGAGACCGCCCGAAACAGGTTGCGGCCGGTGCGCATCAGGCAGATCAGTCGTTTGGGGTTCGGGCCCTTGCCGGTCCGGCAGAGGACCGGCTCGCCGAACCCCTCGGTGCCGACGCTCGGATCGACCGCGACGGTCGAGACGAGCTTCCAGCTCCGCCCCCGGTCGGACGAGCGAAGCAGCAGGACGCGCGTCTTCTTCATCGTCGGGGCGTAGGTCGCGGGGGCGTCGTCCCCCTTGAGCCAGCCGTAAAGCGTCGTGAGCAGATCGCCGTTGGGCAACTCGATGATCCGCCGATGCGCCCGCTGCGCGAGGTGGGGACGACCGCCGTCGTCGCTCGAGCCGGCGAACTCCGCGTTCGGCATGTCGAACGGGACGTCTTGCGGGCCTTGAAGCGTCTTCCAGTCGTCGGTCGAGGTGTAGATCTGCCCGAACCCCTGGCCGGGCGCTTCGCCGGGCGTGACGTAGGTGTCCAGCGCGAGGATTTCGCCGTCGCGCAACTGGATCGCGCCCCCTTCCATGTTCAGGCCGTTCTCGCCCGGCTTGAGCGGGATCTTGGTCCAGGTCGTCCCCCCGTCGCGGGAGACCTCGGTGCACATCGCTGAGAAATAGACCATCCGCTTGGTGGGGAACGTCTTCTCAGGGACCTGCGCCTGGAGGATCAGCGAGCCCGATTGGGTGCAGAGCAACGACGGCTGCAAGCCGCGCGGCAGGATCACTCGCTCCTCGCCGAAGCTCAGGCGGAGCGCGCCGTCGGACTGGATCATCTCGGGAACGTGCTGCTTCGCTTCCAGCGGCGCCGTCGTCGGGCCGTCGTCGAACGCGACCGCGGCTCGCGGCGGGCCGCAGAGAAGCAGAGTCGGGAAGAGCGATAGGGCGAGGGTCGTGCGTGTTGAGATCATGGGGCGCCTGGTGCGATGCGGGGAGTCCTCAGCGGCTTCCCCAGGGAATCCGTGTCGGCATAGATAGAGTCTTACAACGGCAACATCGGCAGATGGGCGAGGTGCGTGCGCAAGACGCGCTTGGCCTCTTCGGCGTCGCGCGCGGCGAGCGCGTCGAGGATCAGCCGATGTTCGGTCATCGTGCGCAGGCAGGCTTCGCGCCAGCGCGTCGGATCTTCGGTGTGGCCGTGAATCAAGGGAAGAGGGGCGAGCTGATAGAGCTTGGACAGCCGCCGCATCCGCGCCGCGTCGATCAACGCTTCATGGAAGCGTCGATCGGCCTCGATCGCGCCTAGCGAGTATTCGTTTTCGATCAGCCGGCCGAACTCCTCGCCCGCCTGGCTCATCGCCGACAGGTCGGGCGCCTCGGCGCCGCACACTTCCTCGATCGCGAGGCACTCCAGGGCGAGGCGAAGCTTGGCGACCTCGGCGAAGTCGGCGACCGTCGACGAGGGGGCGAAGTACCCCGTCCGCTCGCCGCGTTGGAGCATGCCCTCGGCCTCCAGCCGCGCGAACGCCTCGCGCAGCGCGGACCTGTGGACGCCGAGCCGCTCGGCCCATTGCGGCTCGCGCAGCCGCCCCCCCGCCTCCTCCTGCTGGAGGACCAGCAACCGGCGCAGAGACCGATAGGCGTGCTCGCGCTGAGAGGCCATCTTGTCGGCGGAGACCTTGGGCATTGCAATCGTCCGTGGGCCTGGATAGTCTAGGGCGATCCGAAGTATAACAGGACTGATGGCGTCATAAAAGCAGAATCTATGTCGACGCTGGAATCGCTCCAACGGCCGTCGCGGAGGTGGGAATGAAGACCAGCCGTGTGCTCGACAAGGTCCGATCGGGTGAGCCGGCGTTGGGGATCGCCTTGCATCTGACCGATCCGTCGGTCTACGAGTTGGCCGGCCTCATGGGCTTCGACGCCATCTGGATGGACATGGAACACCATGGCTACAGCGTCGAGACCGCGGCGAATCTGATGCGCGCCGCGCGGGTCGGCGGCGCGGACGTGGTCGCGCGGCCGGGCAAGGGCGAGTTCATGCGGATGTCCCGGATGCTCGAGGCCGGCGCGACCGGGATCATGTACCCCCGGTGCGATTCGGCCGAGGAGGCGCGGGAGGTCGTCAAGTGGGCGAAGTTCGCCCCGCTGGGCAAGCGCGGCTTCGACGGCTCCGGCCCCGACGTGCCGTACCTGATGACGCCGATGGCGCGGTACCTGCGCGAGGCGAACGAGCAGACCTTCGTACTGATCCAGTTG
>CALCIC010000558.1 GCA_937907405.1 uncultured Isosphaeraceae bacterium
GGCGATCCTCGATTTCAACGCGTGCGTGATCGCGTGGTTTCGCCTTGAGGCGAATTCTCTCGATTCGGCCGGCGGGAAAGTTCGATACCTTCAGCATCACCATCATCATACGCTCTCTCGTTGACCCGCCACCTCCTCGATTCGCGGGGCGCATGGTGCGTCCCTCGGCATCGCGGAGCGGTTCACGCCGGCGACGTCGATTTCGGCCGCGCGTCCTGGAGTTCGCCGGGAATCGCGGGAGCTGGATCGATGCGACGACGTCGCGGACTCGGCGTTGCGATCGCACGATGCGGCGGCGACGACAGAGAGACGCTTTCGCGGTCCCCGTTCGGTTTATCGATTGAGAAATACAGGTGGCCTAGCCCATGAGTATCGTCGCAAGCCTTCAGGATCAGGTCGAGGAGAATCTTTCGCTGCTCGCTCCGGTGGAGACCGCATGGCAGCCGACCGACTTCCTTCCCGACTTCGGCGCCGAGGATTGGTACGACCAGTTGAAGGCGTTCCGTGAAGGGGCTCAATGCGTCCCCGACGATCTCCTGGTCATCCTCGTCGGCAATATGATCACCGAGGAGGCGCTGCCCAACTACTCGATCTCGCTTGAGCAGATCGCCAAGGACCCGTCGGGGGTCACCGACACCCCCTGGGCGCACTGGCTCCGCGGTTGGACGGCCGAGGAGAACCGCCACGGCGACCTGCTCAATGCGTACCTACGACTGACGGGCCGGGTCGACATCCGCGTCGTCGAGCAGACGATCCACCATCTGATCCGCAACGGGTTCACGACCAACAACCAGGGCAACGACTACGCGGGCCTGATCTACGCATCGTTCCAGGAGCGGGCGACCCGATTGACGCACGGCAATTTGGCCCGCGCGGTCGATCGAGTAGGAGAGGAGACGCTCGCCCGGATCTGCCGCAAGATCGCCGCCGACGAGACCCGCCACGAGATCTTCTACGCCAAGATCGTCGGCGAGATCTTCAAGGGGGACCCCGAGAACGCCATCCTGGCCTACCGCCACATGCTCCGCCGCCTGATCCTGATGCCCGGCGCCCGGATGGAGGACGGCCGCGACCCGGACCTGTACGACCACTACTCGAACGTCACCCAGCGCGCCGGGATCTACACGACCACCGACTACGCGGCGATCATCAGCCACCTGAACAAGACGTGGAACATCGAGTCGTTGTCCCTCACCGGCAAGGCCGCCAAGGCTCAGGACTACATCTGCAACCAGCCCCAGCGGTACGAGAACCTCGGCCCCGAGCTCGAAGCCAAGTCCAGGATCGAGCCCCCCGCCAGCTTCGCCTGGATTCGCGGCCGAAAGGCTTGAATCGACCCAGGGAACAGGCGCGGCGGACCCCCTCGTCAACGAACGCCGTCCCTCGTCCGAAAGCGTCGGAGTGGAAACGGGGCGCTCCTGAAGCCTGTCGTTCGATCGCCTGGATCGACGAGTTCGTCAGGTCGTCAGGAGAGCCCCGTTCAATCCACCGGCTGGCGCGGCGCGGGTCAAGGCAGGGAAACGTCGAGGACGTTGTCGCCCGCCTTGAGGACGACCTCCTTGCGGTTCATCGACAACTGGCCCGTGCCGATCGCCGGGCCGCTCACGGTGACGGCGTTCTCGCCGATCAGGGTCGAGCCGCTATAGCTGCCGTCCTTGCCGATCTCCAGCTTCGCCGCCGGGGCGTCCCGGCGATTGATGTTGGCCGCGTCGAACATCACCAGGCCGCTGGTGAGCGGCTTGCCGTTGAGCGTGACCGTTCCCTTGACGTTGACCTTCTCACTCGAGGACGAGACCGAGGGAGGCGAACCCTCGCCGCACCCCGAACTCGCCACGAGGCCGATCGCCGCCACGAGGGCGGCCCAGTTCCGATTCCGTCTCATCGTCTTCTCCACCTTGAATGCGACCCGCCTCATCCGACTTTCCGGGCCGTAAAGACGAGGCGGCTCTTGACTGCCTGGTCGTTCGTCAACGCTCATAGCTTGGGGGAGGCGGACGGCGCCCGCCGTTCGGCGGCCCTCGGACGAGAGTTGACGGAACACGAGAAGGAGAATCCCCTCGGCGTCCCCCCGACCGACCGTCTCGCGGCTGGTTCGATCGACGGCGGTCGGGGGAGCGTCAGCCTCAGTACGTGTCGGACGAGAGCACCTCGGCGCCCATCATCGTCCCCAGCGCCCACCAGGTGGGGGGGGCGATGCTGCTCTTGATCGCCCGGACCGAGCCGTCCATCATCGTGCAGTTGACCACCCCGCTATGCCGGCTCGAAGCCGTGGAGACGGTCCAGGGATCCCAGGTGTAGGTCGTGCCGCAGCTCCAGGTGTTCGGCGGCATGACGTGGTTGTACAGGTTGGTGCAAGGGGCCCCGTTGGTCCAGAACATCCCGCTGGCGTCGCCAGGAGTGTACGTCCCCCCCTGGGAGAGAGGAAGCAGCGGAGTCGCCTTGCAGGCCAGGTAGTCGGAGTTGGGGTTGCCCGCGGTGAGCGACGACTTCGCGAACGTGGACGGCGGGTGGAGATTGTCGGGCGTGGTATTGTTGTTGCCGCCCACCCCCTTGACGCGCTCGCTGAAGCCGACGGTGTTGCTCAGCCCGTCGACGATGCTGGAGAAGGTCGCGGTCTTGCCCGAGATCTCGGTCCCAGAGGCTCGGAGCGAGCTGAACGGGCCGGCGTACGGCGTGCTCGCGTAGAAACAGTTGGCGCTCGAGCCCGTGTTTCCGGCGTAGCTGTGGTGTCCGTGGATGTTGGTCAGCCGATCGACGTCCGACGGGCAGTTGAACACGTTGATCGTGGTGATGTGGGCCGTCCCGTTCGGATCGCCCCCCGCCGGCGTCCGCAGGTTGATGTTCTCGTTGAAATTGAAGTTCATCGAGTTGTACAGCGGCATCTGCTCGATGTACGGGAGCATCATCGGCAGCATCCCCCACCATCCTCGGCTGCTCGTGGGGACCGAGCCGACGACGTCGTTGTAATTGTGCAGCGCCAGGCCGATCTGCTTCATGTTGTTGACGCACTGCGCGCGCCTCGCAGCCTCGCGCGCCGCCTGGACCGCGGGGAGCAAGAGTGCGATCAAGACGGCGATGATCGCGATGACCACCAGCAGCTCGATCAGGGTGAAACCTCGACGTGGATGGATTCGCATGCTTATCTCTCCTGCGTAAGAGCATGGATCAAATAAGGCAAACCGAAAACGAAGCTCCGGTGAATCCGAACGATGCGAGAGACCGCGCAGCCGAGAAGAGGGGTGGGACGAACCGCCCCATCCGTTCGAAATCGAATGGATCAATTCAGACCAGTGCGTGAGTGAGTCGCCCCGCAATCTGACGTGGAGTGGATTCG